>CAIKOL010000140.1 GCA_903829085.1 uncultured Anaerolineales bacterium
CATCCCTATCGCCCCGGCCCGTTCTACCTGCTGATGCCAATGAACACCCAGGCCTCCTGGCTTCCTGACTTCAATCTGAACGAATTGCCAGAAGCCAGCCAGGTTTCTCTGGGTGCGGCAGATGGCGACTATGCCCAGGCCGCGCGATGGATCAAGGATGCGGAACGAGTGGTGGTGAAAGTTGGGGGCGGCGGGCGGGACGCGGGTCCGGAATTGAGCACCCTGCTCAAACGCTCGAGCGGGGTACTCGTCCACACGCCCATCGCCACCGGTTGCATCCCGTATCTCCATCCGCAGAACATGACCGTTGGCGGCTCGAAAGGCTCGTTGCCCGGCAACCATGCCATGGAAAACGCCGACCTGTTGATCGCCATCGGAACACGGGCGGTCTGCCAATCGGACTGTTCCCGCACCGGCTACCCGAATGTGAAGCAGGTCATCAATATCAACGCAGATATGGATGATGTCACGCATTACCGTCACACCCTGGCATTGGTTGGGGATGTGCGCCGGACGCTGGAGAAACTAAACCAGGCTCTCGGTCCGGGAAAAAACGATAAGGTTGAATGGCTGACTGCTTGCGCCGGGCAAAAGATGGCCTGGCAAGCGTTCAAGCAGCAGCGCGTCCTGAATCCGGTTCTATCGGACGATTACTGGGGTGGCCGGGTGTTGACCCAACCTGCAGCGATCAAAATCGCCACCGATTGGGCGAAAGCACTGGGGGCGGTTAGCTTCTTCGATGCCGGGGATGTTCAGGCCAACGGTTTCCAGATCGTTGAGGATGAGCGCCCCGGCCAGACCTTCACCGAAACCGGGGCCAGCTACATGGGTTTTGCCGTCTCGGCGTTGCTGGCAACGGGTGTAGCCTCATGGCCATTCTACGCCCTGGCTCTGACCGGTGATGGATCGTTCACAATGAATCCGCAAATCTTGATTGACGGCGTAGAGCACGGCGCGCGCGGCTGCATTCTTTTGTTGGACAACGGACGGATGGGTGCCATCACCAGTCTGCAAAATGACCAGTACGGACAGGGTTTCGCCACCTGGAACACTCTGAAAATGGATTACCTGGCCTGGGGCCGGGCTGTCCCCGGTTTGCTGGCGCTGGACGGCGGGCGTACCCCCGAGTCGCTTCTGGCCGCATTGAAACAGGCTGGAAAACATTCCGGACTATCGCTCATCCATGTGCCGGTCTATTTCGGGCCTGATCCGCTGGGCGGGATGGGCGTCTACGGGCGCTGGAACGTTGGCAATTGGTGCAATGATGTTCAAAAGAAGCGCCATGAGATTGGATTATGAAAAGCTGATTGCAAAAAAAGAGGTAGCATGAGTCCACTAACTCCTGAAAAGATTACCGAATTGGCCGAAACCGCCCGTCTGTTGCGGGTGGACAGCCTGCGGCTCATCCACCGCCGTGGGACAGGACATCCGGGCGGAGCGCTGTCAGCCGCGGAGATCATGGCAGTGCTGTATTTCCACCTGCTGCGCATCGACCCGACCAGGCCAGATTGGGAGGAACGCGACCGGTTCATCTTGAGCAAGGGACATGCCTCGGCGGTGCTATATGCCGCCCTGACCCGGCGCGGCTTTTTTCCCCTCTCCGAACTCGATAACTGGGGTGAGCTGGACTGTCCGCACCAGGGTCACCCTGACCGGTTCAAGACCCCCGGCGTGGACATGACCAGCGGCCTGCTCGGTCATGGCGTGGCAGTCGGCGTAGGTCTGGCGCTGGCAGCGCGGCTGAAGAAGTTAAGCTATCGCACTTATGTGCTTCTCGGCGACGGCGAGAGTCAGGGCGGGATCGTCTGGGAAGGGGCGATGGCAGCCGCCAAATTCCGCCTGTCAAATCTGACCACCATCCTGGACTACAACAACGTTCAACTCGATGGTCCCGTCCACGAGATCATGCCGCTCGAGCCACTGGCAGACAAATGGTCAGCCTACGGGTGGCGCGTCGAGGAAGTGAACGGGCACGATATCCGCCAGGTGGCGGACGCGCTTGGGCTGGCGGCCCAGATCCATGACCGGCCAACCATCATCATTGCCCATACCACCAAAGGACGCGGTGTCTCGTTCATGGAAAACCAATCCTTCTGGCACGGGAATGTCCCGAATGCAGAGCAACTCAAACAGGCGCTGGTTGAGCTCGGGGAGGTGTCGAATGGCTGAACTTTCCATGCGCGAGGCTTACGGACGGGCGCTGGCCGGATATGGCGCACTGAACCCAAAAGTGGTGGCACTGGATGTGGATACATCGGCATCCACGCTCTCCAGCTTTTTTTCCGGGCGTTTCCCGGAGCGGTTCTTTAACATTGGCATCGCCGAACCCTGCATGGTGGACGTGGCTGCCGGGCTGGCGCTGGGCGGGTTCCTGCCGTTCATCAACGGCTTCGCATCCATCCTGTCATTGAGAGCTCTGGAACAGATCCGCACCTGTGTATGCTACGCCCGCACCAACGTGAAGATCGCTGCCAGTTATGCCGGTCTCTCGGACTTCAAGGACGGCGCTACACACTACTCGATCACCGACTTGGCAAATATGCGTGCCTTGCCGGGAATGACGGTTATCGTCCCGGCAGACGCGGCCGAAGCCGCGGCCTGGGTGCCGCTGGTGGCCGAGTTCGACGGACCGGTCTATTTGCGCATCAGCCGGGCGGGAGCGCTGCCGGTGTATCAACCGGGGACGCCACTCCAGATCGGCAAGGGCCGCACCCTCCGTCCGGGCCGGGACCTGACACTGGTGGCGACCGGCGCGATGGTGGGCCGCTGTGCCGCGGCTGCGGAGCAGTTGTCCGCGCAAGGAATTGATGCCCGCCTGCTGGAGATCCATACCCTCAAGCCGCTCGACCGTGACCTGCTGCTCCAGGCTGCCGAAGAGACCGGGGCGCTGGTCACTGCCGAGGAGCACAACATCATCGGAGGACTGGGCAGCGCTGTGGCCGAGACATTGGTCGAGAGCCGCCCCGCCCCGCTGGAACGGATCGGCATCCACGACCGCTTCTGCCCGACCGGTCGTGACCTGGACAAGTTGATGGACGCCTGCGGGCTGTCAGTGGCGGCAGTCGTTGCTGCAGCGCAGCGGGTAGTGGAAAGAAAATAACCAGGGATGAACGGGGGTAGATGTCAATGTGTGTTCGGGAAAATCCCGTTCATCACAGTTCATCTCCGATGAATGTTTTTTGGAGGAAGCATGAAAATTGCCGTTATCAATGAAATCAGCGCTGCCGATAAAAACGCCGATATTCTGAAAGCGCTCGAAGGCCGCGGACACGAGGTTCTGAACTTGGGCAACACCAAGGGCAGCGACTCGCCGGGCCTACTCTACATCCATACCGGGCTGATGTCCGCCTTGCTGTTAAATCTCAAAGCAGTAGACTTTGTTGTTGGTGGATGCGGTACGGGGCTGGGTTATCTCAATTCGGTGATGCAATATCCGGGCGTGTTCTGTGGCCATCTGCTCGCCCCGCTGGATGCCTTCCTGTTTGCCCGCATCAATGCCGGGAACTGCGTCTCGCTGGCGCTCAACCAGGGTTACGGCTGGGCTGGCGACGTCAACCTGCGGCTCATGTTCGACAATCTCTTCACGCCCGATGCCGGCAGCGGCTATCCGCCCCAGCGGGCCGAACCTCAGCGCCAGGGGCGTCAACTATTGGCTCAGGTCTCACAGGGTACACACCGCCCGCTGGCAGACATTCTGCTGTCCCTGCCGGAGGAGGTCGTCAAACCGGCGCTTACCTACCCGGCCTTCCGTCCGGTGCTGGAACAGTTCGCAGCAACTGATGCAGGTATCCGGTCCGCGTTGGAAAAACTCTTGTAGAGAAAAGCAATGCGCAAATACCAGGCATTGCGGCAGATCATAGGGCTGTAAAAATGGCTGATCCTCACATTTTTGAAGGTCCGCATGGAGCCTACCCGCGTGCTCTGTACCGGGCGATGGGATATCAGAACGCCGATTTCAGCAGGCCGTTGATCGGGATCGTCAATTCATGGAGCGAGGTCAATCCCGGTCATTTTCATCTGCGTCAACTTGCTGATTGGGTCAAGCAGGGCGTCCGGGAAGCTGGCGGGATGCCCGCCGAGTTCAACACCGTTGCACCTTGCGACGGGATCGCTCAGGGCAGAGGCATGCACTACATTCTTCCTCTGCGGGATGTGATCGCGGCTTCCATAGAATTAATGGTGGCTGCCAACCGATTTGACGGGCTGGTGATGTTGTGCAACTGTGACAAGATCGTGCCGGCGATGCTGATGGCCGCCGCCCGCCTCGATCTTCCCACTCTGTTCGTAACTGGAGGCCCGATGGCCTCCGGCAGGATCGGGGCGCGGGATGTGATGACCAGCGATGTTAAAGAAGGGCTGGGGAAACTCAAAGCAAACAAGATCTCCGCCAGCGAATTCCATGCCATAGAGAGTCACGCTTGTCCCGGCCCGGGTGCCTGCAATTTTATGGGCACCGCCAGTACCATGAACTGCGTGACCGAAACGCTGGGCCTGACGCTGCCGCATTGTGCGACCTTGCCCGCCATCCATCCAGATCGCCGGGAGCTGTGCCTGGCAAGTGGCCGGCAGATCGTTCACTTGGTGGAGCAAAACCTGACTGCCCGCCGGATGCTGACTCGCGCAAGTCTGGAGAATGCCATCCGCGTTGTTCTGGCTCTGGGAGGCTCCACCAATGCCACCCTGCACATCCCTGCCATCGCACATGAGGTCGGGATTAGTTTGGGTTTGGATGTTTTCGACGGTCTCAGCCGCCAGACTCCCCTGATCGGCAAGTTCCGCCCGGCCAGCCCCTACACTGTTATTGACCTGCACGCGGCAGGGGGGATCCCTGCCGTGCTCAACATCCTATCGCCATTGCTGCACCTCGATCTTCCCACCGTCACAGGCGAGACCCTGCGGGAACGGGCGCACTGGGCCAAGCCCCAGCGCCCGGAAGTACTCCACCCACTGGAATCCCCCCTGGCTCCCGAAGGCGGCCTGGCCATCCTGCGCGGCAACCTGGCACCGGATGGCGCCGTGGTCAAGCAAAGTGGGGTGGTCGCCGGGATGCTGCAGCATATCGGCCCGGCGCGGGTGTTCGAAAGTGAAGAAGAACTGGAAAAGTCTCTTGAAACCTCCCAGATAATGCCAGGCGATATATTGGTCATCCGCAACGAGGGACCGCGCGGCGGGCCGGGCATGCGCGAGTTGTCCATTCCCGCGGCGATGTTGACCGGCATGGGGCTAAATGATTCGGTCGCCATGCTCACAGATGGGCGCTTTTCGGGTGCAACACGCGGACCGTGCATTGGGCATGTCGCTCCGGAGGCTTTCGTCGGCGGATTGATCGCATTGGTCAAAGACGGTGACCGGATCGAAATCGACATCCCGCAGCGCCGTCTGGAATTGTTGGTTCCTGAAGATGAAATTGCCCGTCGCCGGGTGGATTGGCAACCACGTGCCCCGGCCATCACCAGTGGCTTTTTGGAGTTATACAGCCGGATCGTTACCCAGGCAAACCAGGGCGCAGTCCTGAAAGCCTGACATTCCCCGTCCTCAGATTAAGGAGAAAATATCCATGAACAATGAACCGCAATCCGATAAGCTTCCCAAGAAAACGAAAATTTTCTATGGCATCGGCGACCTCGGCAACGCCGTCGTTAATTCGGCCATCCAGTTTTTCCTGATGAAGTTCTACACCGACGGTGCCCTGATCCTCCCGGCGCTGGCTGGCAATGCCCTGTTGATCGGCAAGTTCTGGGATGCCATCAACGATCCGCTCTTCGGCTGGTTTACCGACCGGACGAAATCGCGCTTCGGGAAACGGCGCGTCTTCATGATATTTGGCGCTATCCCGTTGGCGATCGCCATCGCCCTGCTATGGTTCGTCCCGACCGCGGACCGAGTCTGGACCTTCGTCTGGATCGCGGCCACCTTCATCCTGTTCGACACGGTCTGGACGCTGACCAATGTCCCGTACTACGCCCTGACTTCCGAACTGACCGACGATTACGATGAACGCTCGAGCCTGACCACCTATCGTATGGTGATGGCTGTCCCGGCTTACCTTTTGGGGGCAGCGGTCACCCCGGCCATTGTTGGCCTGTTCGCTCTGCAGCGCACCGGGTATGCCTTCATCGGAATTTTGTATGGGATCCTTGCCGCGACGGCTTTGCTGATCTCAGCAGCTGGATTTCGCGAGCGCCAGACTAACGTGGATGCCAAGTCCGAACCCAATCCTTTCAAGTCGATGGGTGCCGCGCTGCGTAATAAGCCTTTCCTTTGGTTGTGTGTAACGTATTTTGTGGTCAATATTTCGTTTGCATTTATCAAAATTTTGATGGCATACTATATTGAGTACCAGTTGTTGATGAAAGCCGAGACCACCCTGGTGATGGGTCTGATGCTCATCTGCGTAACGATCTCGCTGCCGTTCTGGCAATGGGTCGGTCGCAAGATGGACAAAGGCCCCGCCTACGGTCTGGGGATGTTGGTGGGCGGGGCGGCGGTGGTGCTTACCTTCTTCCTGCCTCATCAGTCCACTGCCCTGATCTACCTGGTATCCGTGCTGGCGGGCTTTGGCTTCTCAGCACAGTGGATCTTCCCCTGGGCGATGGTAGCTGATGTGGCTGACTTTGACCGGGTCGAGAGCGGGAAGCAACGCAGCGGCATGTATTACGGCGTCTGGGGCCTGGCAACCAAGATCTCCGAAGCGCTGGCGCTGGCAGCCGTGGGCTGGATCCTGACCGGCTTCGGTTATGTCCCCAACGTGGAGCAGACTCCCCACGCCCTGCTCGGCATCCGCCTGTTCTTCGGGCTGGTTCCGGCGGGTTGCATTTTTGTTGCCCTGCCATTGCTGTTCAAATATCCCATCACACGCAAAAGCCATGCCGAAGTACGTCGCCGCCTTGAAGCCATCGACAAGGCCGCCGCGGATGACGAACCGACCCGGACCCTGTAACTTTGGAGAAAAAAAACAATGAACCCTATCCGTGTCGCCATTGTCGGCTGCGGCCGCATCTCTGACTTGCATCAAATCGGCTATCGCGGCCGTCAGGATGCAAAAATTGTTGCTGTCTGCGATACCAACAAGGCCCATGCCAAAAAGAAAGCCAGGGAATGGGGCGTGGACAAAGTCTATACCGATTATCAACAGGTGCTGGAAGACAAGGAAGTGGATGTTGTGGAATTGCTCACTCCCCACCACCTGCACTGCCCGATGACCGTTCAGGCAGCCCGGGCCGGGAAGCATATCTCCGTCCAGAAGCCGATGGCCCTCTCCGCCGCCGAAGCGGACGAGATGATCGCCGCGGCTGATAAGGCCGGGGTCACGCTGCGGGTCTACGAGACCTTTGTTTTCTACGCTCCGGCCATGCGCGCCAAAGAGATGATCGAGGCCGGCGAGATCGGTGATATCCGCGCCGTGCGCATGCACGTCAACAGCGGGACGGGTGACACCTCCTGGGAAGTGCCGCTTTCGGCCTGGCTGTGGCGCTTCAACGAGAAACAGTGCGGCGGCGGTCCGCTGGTCTTCGATCATGGCTACCACCTGTTTTCGCTGGGTTACTACCTGGGCGGGCCGGTGGAAAAGGTTTATGCCTGGATCGACCAGACCCCGGTCAAGGAAGCCGGTGGGATCGTCAAGATCGATGCCCCGGCAATGATCATGTTCCAGTACAAAGCCTCGCACTGCTACGGTCAGTTGGATATTGAACATACCCCCAAAATGCGCATATATTCGGATTACTATGCCGATGACGACCGCATCGAGGTCATCGGTGAGAAGGGCATCATTTTCATCAACCGCTACACAGCCAAAACGGTTGATCTGCCCGAGCTGATGCTCTTCAAGGATGGCAAGACCACACCCGTTCCAGTGGAAGGTGTGGAGTGGCACGACAGTTTCACCGCCACTACGCACGACTTCATCGAGAAGCTAAAGATCGGCGGCCAGCCCCGCCTGGACGGTCCCACCGGTAAAGCCGTGCTGCAGTTCACCCTGGCGGCCTTGCAGTCCGCCGCGACCGGTAAGGAAGTCCGACCTGACGATGTTCAATAACCGGAGACTGAAATGACCTTCATCAAATTTCCGGATGGTTTTATGTGGGGCGCCATTACCGCAGCCTACCAGATCGAGGGTGCCTGGAATGAAGATGGCAAAGGCCTGTCGATTTGGGATACCTTTGTCCGCCAATCGGGCAGGATCGAACGCGGTGAGACTGCGGATATGGCTGTGGATCACTATCACCGCTATCCCGAAGATATTGCCCTGATGCAGGAACTTGGCCTGAAGGCGTACTGCTTTTCCATCTCCTGGCCGCGCCTCCTGCCGGAGGGAACCGGCAAAGTCAATCCGGCCGGGCTGGACTTTTACGATCGCCTGGTGGATGGCCTGCTGGCGAATAACATCATCCCTTACGTAATGCTCTATCACTGGGACCTGCCGCAGGCCCTCCAGGACAAGGGCGGTTGGGGTGAACGTTCCATTGTCGACGCTTATAGCGAATATGCCCGCATTGTCGCCAAACGCCTGGGCGACCGCATCCCTGCTTGGGTGACGCATAACGAGCCCATGGTCATTTCCCTGGGTGGGCACTTCACCGGTGAACTGGCCCCTGGAATCCAGGATCCCTTCGTAGCCCTGCGGGTTGCCCACCACTTGCTCGTATCCCATGGGCAGGCAGTACTAGCCTTGCGTACCGAACTGCCGAAAACGGCTAAGATCGGCATCATCCTGAACATCACTCCAACCTATCCGGCCACCGATACTGATGAGGATCGCCAGGCAGCCCGTCGTTACGACGGGGTCGCCAACCGCATGTTCCTTGATCCGCTTTTCAAGGGTGAGTACCCGGCGGACATGGTCGAAATGTTCGGCCCGCTGTTTCCCGAGATCCGGCCGGGCGACCTGCAAACCATTGCTGCGCCACTGGATTTCGTCGGCCTGAACTACTACATGCGTGCCGTCATGCACTATGACCCGGATACACCCATCCTGCAGGCCTCCCAGGTCTTCCCGCCTGAAAGCGAGTATTCGCAGATGTGGGAGATCTACCCGCCCGGCATGTACGACATGCTGACCCGCATCCAGGCGGATTACCATCCCAAGGAAGTATATATTACCGAGAATGGCGTCTGCGTACCGGACGGTGTGGACTTCGATGGGCGGGTGCGCGACGTGCGCCGCATCCGCTACCTGCGGGATCACCTGGCGCAGGTCGGGCGTGCCATCCAGGCAGGCGTGCCGCTCAAGGGGTATTTCCACTGGACGCTGATGGACAACTTCGAGTGGGCTTTCGGCTATCGCATGCGCTTCGGGCTGGTATACGTGGACTTCGCCACCCAGCAGCGCATCATCAAAGAGTCCGGCCGCTGGTACGAAAAAACCATCCGCAACAATGGTTTCGACCCGGAGGATTAAATGCGCAAACTCGTTTTCCTGGTCTTGGTCGCCTGTCTGTTCATCCCTTCTGCCGCTGTTTGGGCACAGGGAGAGCCGCTGAACGTCTATTACGCCGGATTGGATGGCAGTGTCCGTGTAGCACTCACGCTCGACAGGGATATCGTCTTCGTGACAGATCCAGCTCAGGCGGAGGTCTTCGTGCTGAACGCGATGATCCCGGCCGCAGACGCTGCCGCCATCCGGACCCGGGTGCAGACCGGCGCCGGCCTGGTGCTGGTCCTCGGCCCGGAGCTGACGGCCGGCTCGGTCAGTGACCTGCTCGGGGTGCCGGTCACGCTCGAAAGAAAGGACGACGCTCTCAGCCTGGCGCCGGCTGCCGGGGATGCCGAAAACCTGCTGCAGGATATACTGTGGACCAGCGCACCCCAGGTCCGCGAACGTTTGGCCCTGACCGGCGGCGGCCTGACCCCGCTGGTGACTGGCTTCGAGGACAATACGCTCATCCTGGGGAAAATGTCCATCGGGTCCGGCTGGGGCTATGTCCTGACCGCCTTCCTCGACGATGCCAATACCGAATTCCAGCAATGGCCGTATTTCAACTACCTGGTCTACCACCTGGCCGAAGGTGCTGCCGGGCGGATGCCGCTCTCGTTCGCGGATTACCCCGCCTCGCCGGTCCCGCACCGGCGCGATCAGATCATTCTGGTGGCGCTGATGGCCCTGGTACTGGTGACAGCCAGCCTGGCCTTCTGGCTTGTACGCCGCTACAGCCTGGCACATCCGGAAGCACTGGACGCCATCGTGGCTGACCGGGAGGAGTTCGCCGCCAAGGAGGCGCACACCGCCTGGGAGGAGATCGGCTTCCACCGTCCGCTGGGCGGGTTCTTCGTGATGCTCTTCCTGGGGCTGCTGCTGTTCGTGCCGATCATCATTTACCAGAACCTGGTGTTGCCGGTTTTCATCCTGCCCTCGGCACAGGCCATTGGCATCTGGGGCCGGGTGACGCAGTTCTTCGGCCTGGTGTGGACCTTCTTCGACATGGGTACCAGTGTGGCTTTTATCAAGTACCTGTCCGAGTACCGCATCAACGAGCCGCGCAAGGGCATCATGTTCGGACAGGTATTCGTGTGGTGGCAGGCGCTGTCAGGCGCTTTCCAGGTGGCGCTGGTGATCATCCTGGCCGGGACGGTGCTCCCAAGGACTGCTTATGCCATCTACACCTGGAGCGTGATCGTTCATACATTCATCCAGATCCCTGGTTTCTACCGGGTCATGCGGCATGCCCTGACCGGCTTGCAACGCTCGGACTACGCCCAGGTGATCGACCTGGGCTGGGCGCTGGTATTCCAGATGGTAGCCCAGCCGGTTCTTGTGGCGATCATGCTGGCCTGGGGTCGGACACATCCGGCTTTTGGCGCCACCATGAGCGGGTTGATCGGACTCGGCATCGCGGCCTACGCCGTGGAGGTGATGGCCTTCCTGCTGGGCCTGTGGTTGTACCGCCGGCTGGGTTACAACACGCGTGTTTACTTCCTGGCGCACTTCGACTGGCAGACGGTCTGGAAGTCGTTCCGCTTCGGTGTTTTCGAGATGATCGGGGCAGCGGCCTGGGGCTTGGGCCAGTCGCTCGAGATCCTGATCACCCAGGCCAGGCTGGTGAACTACGCTGAGGTGTGGGGCAACTGGGTGCTGGCGCAGAACTTCGTCTACGGGTTCAATGCCATCGCCAACCTGTTCGAGGGGCTGATGCCATCCATTTCGGAGGCCATCTCACACGGGAAGAAGGTCCTGGCGCAATATTACTCGGCCATCGGTTACAAATGGGGCGGGATGCTGAGTGCCATGCTGGGTTCGATGCTGCTAGCCGTGGCGGACCGTTTCATCCTGGGCGCCAGCGGACCGCAGTTCGTGCGCGCCGCGGCCTACGCCATACCGCTACTGTTATGGGGTGCGGCGCAGTATGGTTCGTGGGTGGGCGACATGGTCCAGCGCGGCTCCAACCGACCCTGGCTGATGGTGATCATGGTGGGACTGGAACAGACCATCCGCATCACACTGGCGATCCTGCTGGTGACCAAACTGCAGATCAACGCCCTGATCCTGGCCTACTTCATCGGGATCATCGCCAAGGACGTCGTCTCCTATTTCGTGAACAACCGGGTATGTTTCCCCCAGCGCTTTTACTTCTGGCAGTCACTCGGCGCACCGCTGCTGGCCGGACTGACCCATTACGCCATTCTGCGCTGGGTCACCGGCCTGATCTGGCAAAAGGAGCAGATCACCAGCATCATAATCTTCTTCATTGCTTTAGTACCTTCCTACCCGATCTTTGCCTTCCTGTACGCCTTGTTCGGTGGCTGGGATGACGATACCCTGGCAGAAGTACGCCGGGCCGCAGGGATGGCAAGTTTCATGAAACCGCTGGCCTGGATGTTCTGGGCGGCTTCGGCAATGGGGGCGCGCCTCAGTCCACTGCATGGGCGTTTCCCGATTAGCATCCGCGCCGAGGCGCTGGCAGAGGCGAAAACCCTGGAGGCGGAGAGAGTAAGCCTGGTCTAGGGTGGGTAAGATACCTTTTCTTTGGACCGGTTGCTCCACTTCCAGATCATCACAAAAGACCAGCTCAAAACGAGCTGGTCTTTTGTGTCTTATCGTGTGTTTTTTTTACAAAACGCTCATTCCCCTTGAATGATCCGTTTCGCCACCTTCTGCGCGCCCACCATCACGTTCAACACCCCACCAGCGCTCTCGCTCTGCGCACCGATGAACCATAGATTCTCGATGGGCGTCTTGTGGGCCGGCGGCTTGTTGCCGATGACCGGCGGAACCCCACCGAATGAATGCTGCTTCTGCGCGGTACGCCGTCGGTAGTCCTCCGGGGTGAGGATCATACGGGTCAGGGTGTGCTGGCGCAGTCCGGGAACGTGGACTTCAGCCTCTGCTACCAGTTTATCGGCCAGTTCCTCTTTGCGCTCGGACCAGGTCCCCTCGGCCAGGATGTCAGGGGCAATGGTGTAGATGGTTACGGCGTGTTTACCGGCAGGAGCCAGTGCGGGCGAGTGCAGCGAGGGAAAATAGATCAGGAAACCGCCCTTGCCCTCATGGAAATATCCGCTACGCAAGCGCCGGACCGTGCCTTCCAGGTCCTGGGTTTTATAGTAATAGCACAGGGCGGCGGGTTGGTAGGGGGTTGGGTCGAAATCGATGCCCAATTGCACCATCAGAACGGATTCCATCATGTGGTTGGATTCGATCTGAGTGATCAGTTCGGCGGGAATGATCTCACGCCCAACCAGGTCAAAGAATGCCTCCTTCATTCCCCCCGAGACCAGCACACGCTCCGCAGGTTCAACGTGACCGTTGGCAATTTCCACACCTGTAGCCCGGCCGTTCTCAATGATAATGCGCTTGACCGTCGTGCTGGTCAGCACCTTCCCGCCATTGGCAATGATGACACTCATCACCGCCTCTACCAGTTTCTGACAGCCCCCGAGGATGTACGAGTAAGCTGTCTGGGCGCTGCGGGTTCCCGGGAAGGTGGGAATGCGCTTGTCGAATGCGGTTTCGAGGTGGAGGGAGGGCACGCCCAGAGCAGGGAATTCACTCGGGGTGGTGACGAAGTCTGCTACGATCCCCATGAAAAAGGTCTTCAAGACGGGCGATTCAAAATAATGATCCATCAACTGGGCGCCGTTCCAGTTCACCTTATTCTTGACCCCCTGGAAAGCCACCCACATGCGCAACTTTAGCCACAAGGCAGCCAGCCCGCGGGCAGACTCTGCCTGGCGAGCCAGCGAGGTCAAGTTCATCATCCGGTCATAGAAGCGGTAATAGCGATCTAGATGCTCGCTTTCCTGCGGGAAGAGTTTCTTGAGCCGTTCCCTTCGCCAATAGGGTCCCTCGTACTCTTTGGGATGCCACAGAGCAAACTCGGGCATGGACAGGCCACGGTCCTCATGCACCGACGGGGCCCGGTCACTGACACCCAGTTCTTCCAGGATGATGCGCCCCTTATCGCCGGGGGCGAAGCCCTCTACCAGCAACGGGCCGATGTCCCAGCCGAACCCATCCTGGGTCACAGTGGCGGTCACCCCGCCCGGTGCCGGGAACTGCTCGAATACGGTGACGGCATGCCCGGCTTTGGCCAGGTAGGCCCCGGCGGTCAGACCGGCCATGCCCGAACCAATAATGGCGATTTTCATGCTGTTCTCCTAACTTTGCGCGGCTTTTCGCTCCGCCAGTTCCTTGACCAGAGCAGCGTGGGACTTACGCGTGATCGGGTACCAGATCAGGAAGGGCAGGCTGATCAAAAGGACCACGGCTGGCACAATGGCAAAGAAGAGCCGGATGCCGAACAAGGCGTGGACTGTTTGCTCCACGTTGGGCACGTAACCAAACAACCCCAGCGCCCACCCGCTCACTGCTACACCCAGTGCCCCGGTGAATTTGCTTAGGAATGCCCACAGGCCATAATAGATACCTTCGCGTCGCTCGCCGGTCATCTTTTCGTCGTACTCGATCACGTCGGGCAGCATGCTCCACGGGAAGACCCACTGGGCCGAAAAGCCCAGGCCAGCCACGGCTGCCACCACGTAGATCAGGGGCGTGGAGGCATGCGGGAGAAAGAAGCTGGACATTACAGCTAGCGAGGCGATAAACAATCCCAGCGCGTAAGCCGGGCCTTTGTTGATCTTATCCGAGACCAGTTTGGCGGGAATAAGGAAGATCCCGATCATCAGCAGCATGGCTAAGAGAACGAAGGAGACCTGATCCTTCATATTCAACTGGTACTGGATGAAATAGGGTACCAGGGCGGTCAGCACTGTGAAACTGAAACTGCTCAGAATGAAAGCGATCATCAAAATAAGAAAAGGTTTGTTCTTGAAAGGTGTCAGGATCGCCTTGACCGGTGGTAGTTTGGAAGGCTCCCCGGCCAGTTCAGGGCGTTCCTTGACCGACAAGGTCGTAACCAGCGTCGTGATTACGGCAATTGTCCCAAAAACCGCACCGGTGGCGCTCCAGGCCTGCTGCATGCTCAACCCGGACCCCTGGAAAATGCCGGCCAAAATGGTGGTCAGCGCCGCTCCGAGGATGTATCCGAACACGCTATACACCATGCGGATCGAGGTCAGGCTGGCGCGCTCGTTGTAGTCACGCGTCAGTTCAGGAGTCAGGGCATAGTAGGGGGTGGTGGTCATGGTGTGGAAGGTATCCACCAGCCAGAAGGTGAGCAGTACGGCAAAGAAGGCCGCCGCACCGGTCAAGCCCTTGGGCAAGGAGAACATGATGCAGGCCGCTATGCCCAGCGGCACGGCGCCGATCAACATATAGATCCGTCTGCGACCAAAGCGGGAGCGGGTGCGGTCTGACCAGTAACCGAACAGGGGGTCGTTGAGCGCGTCCCAGGTCAGTTTGCCCACCATCAGAGCCAATCCGGCCAGAGCCGGGTCGATGCCAGCCACGTCGGTATAGTAGAAGAGCAGGAAGAACTGCATGGCCGATGTGATCAGGGAAAAGCCCAGATCTGCCAGACCGTAACGAAATTTGCTGCCAAGTGTCAATTTTTGATCCATGGGAACCTCGTGGGAAGATATACTGCTGAGATAGAAGCGGGCAAACTCATCTGGATGATAAGATATTTTATGAAGTATATAGGTAATCGGTTAAAAATGTCAATCGCCCCTGCAAGCTTCTTTTACGTTAGCATTTGAGTTGATAGTAGAATTTTTTTGGTGTGGCCGACAGAGGCAAAATATCAAGACGTTATGGACAACAACCGTCCCGTTTAGCCACAATAACGGGAGAAATTGCTGAAATGATCCAGGGTGGCAGAATGCCCCCTGCCATCTAACTCCCCATGCATCCCACCGCCCGGCTGACTGCCGCCGAAAAACAGCAGTTGATTACCGGCCTGGAAAATTCTTATGAAGTGAGAGCAGCCCGATCATCCACCTGGTGAATAATAAGAATCTCCCGCAGAGTGACTGCGGG
>CAIKOL010000141.1 GCA_903829085.1 uncultured Anaerolineales bacterium
CCGATCACAGCACAGGAATAGACACGCGCAAGCATGCTTGTAGTGTAGATGCTTGGGGAAATGTTGTCAATGGCATTTTCGCAGGGCTTTCTCGCAGGCCTTATAACACCTTGATCCGAGTTCATTAAGCGTTCATCAAATCCTTGACAGTGCATCGCAGGCATGATACGCTTGCGCCCATTGTGCCCCAGGACTGGCAGGACTGGTCCGGGTGCACTAAATTTTATGCAGGAGAAAGTAAAATGTCAGAAGAACGGTTTGTCGGCACGGTCAAGTGGTTCAATGCCACCAAGGGTTTCGGCTTCATCGGACGCGAAGGCGGCGAGGATGTCTTTGTACACTTCTCGGCCCTTCAGATGGAGGGCTACAAACGCCTGGAAGAGAACCAGAAGGTTGAGTTTTCCATTGAACAGGGTCCCAAAGGACTGCAAGCCTCCAACGTAGTACCCATCGAGTAAACGCATCCTTGCCACACAGCTGCCGGGTCTCGAATGGGACCCGGCTTTTTATTTTCCCGAAAATTTGAAACTATTCAAGGCCTCAATTTAGAGTACTATTGTCATATCATGGGAATCCAATTGTCCTTAAGTAACGAATCTCAACGCCGCGAAGTCCTGGTCTCCGGGCAGGTTGTACCCGACCCGATCCGCTGTGTTCAATGTGGCATTTGTTCATTTAACTGTCCCATTGGCATAGATGTGCGCCGACATGCCTGGCTGGGGGAAATCATTGAGACCTCCACCTGCCTGACCTGTGGGGAATGCGTGCGGCGTTGTCCACGCGGCGTGCTGCGCTTTGAAAGAACAGAACTGTTCAGGAAGGCGTCAGAATGACCCGTTATGTGATCGTCGGCAATGGCGTGGCCGGGGTGGCAGCCATCAGTTCATTACGCGCCCTGGAAGGCTCCGCCGAGATCGTCCAGGTGGCGGAGGACGCGCGCGGGTTCTACTCGCGCCCGGGCCTGGCCTATTACCTGACCGACGAGATCCCTGAAAAAATGCTCACAATTTACACCAAGGACGACTGGAGGAAACTGAAAACCCGTTTCGTCAAGGGTGTTGTCACGACCATCAACCCTCAAAAGCACCAGGTGGAATTCGGTGCATTGGGCAAATTGAGCTACGACCGCCTGCTGCTGGCCACCGGTTCGACCGCCGTGCCTGCGGCCGTTCCCGGCGCAGCACTACAGGGCGTGGTCAAGCTGGATGACTTTGACGACTCCCGCCGGATCATTTCGCTGGCGCGGCGTGCCAAAACAGCCGTGGTGCTGGGAGGCGGGATCATTGCTCTTGAATTGGTGGAGGGCTTGAAGGCGCGTGGCGTAAAAGTACATTACTTCCTGCGCGGCAAACGCTACTGGCCCAACGTGCTGGACGAGGCGGAATCCCGCCTGCTGGAGCAGCGCCTGGCCGAGGACGGGGTCACTCTCCATTTCCAAACCGAAGCTGCAGAAATACTGGGCAAGAGCGGCAAGGTGATCGCTGTTCGCACCACCAGGGGCGAAACCATCCGCTGCGAGATGGTGGCGGTTGGGATTGGGGTGAAATTGCGCCTGGAACTGGCGAAGGCTGCCGGTCTGGCAACCGACAAAGGTATCCTGACGGATGAAAACATGCGTACCAGCCAGCCGGATATCTTCGCGGCCGGTGACGTGGCCCAGGTGCGCGACCCAGTTAGCGGGCAGGCCTTTATTGACACACTCTGGTATCCGGCGCGTGAAAAAGGCAGGATCGCCGCGCTGAACATGACCGGCCGGAAGATCCCCTACCAGAGGAAAGTCTCAGTGAATGTGCTGCGCCTGGCCGGGGTGATGACCACCATCATCGGGGCGGTGGGCAGCGGGGTGGACGATGACCTGGTGAGCGTGGCACGCGGCTCGAGCGAATCCTGGCAGCAATTGCCTAATACCATCGCCATGGAAAGCAACATGGATGTGAATCATGTACGCCTGATGATCGGTGAAAACACCCTGCTGGGTGCCATGGTCATGGGCGAACAAAAACTCTCCCTGCCTTTGCAGGAGATCATCTCTTCGAAAGTAGATATTTCATCAATTCGCCATCTACTCCATCCCGGGGCGCCACTGGGGCAGATCATCATGGATTTCTGGGAAAGCCTTAAAAGTTAATCGAACCAGTCCCCTGGTGTGATACAACCTTCGGCAGGTAATATGGCTGATAGATCGAAACAGGCGGTACTTCTTGCGTATAAAACCTAAGGAGTTTTCTGAGTGAAAGGAGGTACTGCATGACACATTACATGACCCAGTCCGGCAATAACAGGGCGTTATGGCTATCGTTCCTGGCAGCCATTCTCATTTCCGCCATCTATGGTTTGGTGGTCTTCTGGACAAAGGCCATCCCCCCGGCCGGGGCCCTCTTCGGTCATTTGCTGGGTATCCTTGGCTTCATCCTCATGCTGCTCACCGAAGTCTTGTATTCCATTCGCAAGCGCAGCAATTCCGCCCGCTGGGGCAGCATGGCCTCCTGGCTCCAGTTCCATATCTTCACTGGCCTGGTGGGGCCTTACATGGTCCTGTTGCATTCCTCCTGGAAGTTCAACGGCCTGGCGGGTGCCACCACCCTGCTCACCATCCTGATCGTCATCAGCGGCTTCATCGGGCGCTACATTTTCACCCAGATCCCGCGCACCCTGGATGGCGTGGAAATTGCCACTCCATCCGGGCAGGTGCAGGCAGCCGCCCTGGCGCGTGCCCGCCGGCTGATGGCCGCCTGGCATCTCATCCACATCCCCATCGGGATGGCGCTCTTCACCGCCGCGTTCATCCACATCGGTGCGGCCTTGTACTATGCCACCCTGATGAGGTAGATGAATGGAAAAAAGTCCACCTCTTGGGTGTTTCACTGCCTCCGGTCTTATTGGCACCGTCCTGACCCTGCTGATCGTGTCCGGATTGTTTTTCATTAATCAAGGCATCCTGTTCAGCCCAGGCGAACTGAATGCACAATCCGGTTCGCCATTGGGTGGCGTGCCTTCCCACGCGGCCACTGGTGGACAGTGTAACCTGTGTCACGTCCCCTTCTGGAGCACAGCCAGCATGTCGAGTCGCTGCATAGCCTGTCATACCGATGTAGCAGCCCAATGGCAGGACCCAACCAGCCTGCATGGCGCCCTGGGTCTGACCAATTCCCTCCTGGCCTGCCGAACCTGTCACCCCGACCATCGCGGGGCCACCGCCTCCCTGACGATCGTGGATCACAATTTGTTCACCTTCAAATTGACCGGTGCGCATGTAAATGTGCCCTGTACAAGTTGCCATATTAACAATGTCTATAAGGGCACTCCCGCTGACTGTAATTCCTGCCACGCAAAGCAGGATGCTCACAGCGGCCAGTTCGGAACGAACTGCGGTTCGTGTCATTCCACCAGCGCCTGGAAACCCGCCAGTTTCGACCATTCCAGCTCTGGCTTTCCGTTGACTGGAAAACACGCTAGCCTGACCTGCGCACAATGTCACACCGGCAAGGTTTACACCAAGCTCTCGACCGACTGCGTCACCTGCCACCCGGAACCATCGGTGCACGCGGGCGAATTTGGCACCAACTGCGTCCAATGTCACACCACCAGCAACTGGAATGCCACCTTCAACCATCCAGGGGGCTGTGATGGAAATTGTGCCAACCATCGCGGCGCCACCTGTGCAGATTGCCACCCGGTCAACTATTCCACCGCTGTATGCACCAAGTGCCACGACAGCAATAATCCTGGCAGTGACCGCAACGGTGGAGGTGGTTAACTTTCAGGTATGAAGAACCCCCCTCTGGGTTTTATTTCCACTCCCGGCATCATCGGTGCCATTCTGACAGTTCTCATCGTGGCCGGTTTTGCCATCGCGAATGATGGCATCCTTTTCAGCCCTGGCGCTCTTAATGCACAGTCCGGCGCCCCGCTGGGCGGCGTCAGCTCCCATGCGGAAATTGCCGACCAGTGCTCGCTGTGTCATGTTCCCTTCTGGAGCACAGCCAGCATGGCCGACCGGTGTGTTGTCTGTCATACTGATGTAGCCGTCCAGTTGCTGGTCCCCGCTCCACTGCACGGTGTGCTGCGCCAGGCCAATTCCAACCTGGCCTGCCGCAAATGCCATCCCGAGCACGGCGGGCCGGATGCTCCCCTGACTATCATGGTGGACGCGCAGTTCCCCCACAACCTGGTGGGGTATTCTCTGGCGGTCCACCAGCGCAAGTCAGATGGTTCTGTGTATGTCTGTAGAGACTGCCATGCCCAGGGCTACACCAGTTTCGACCAGTCCATCTGCAGCACCTGCCATACCCAGATGGATGCAACCTTCTTGCAAACCCACAGCCAGGAATATGGCAACAACTGCCTGGCCTGCCACGATGGCGTTGATACCTACGGGGATAATTTCAACCACACCAATGTCCCATACCCGTTGACCGGGGGTCATGTCCAGGTGGCATGTACACAGTGCCATATCAATGCCCGCAGCATTGAAGACCTAAAATCCACCCCACAGGACTGCGCCGCGTGCCACGCGGCCACAGACCCGCACCAGGGACGCTATGGCAGTGATTGCAGCACCTGTCACACCACCGCTGGCTGGGTCACCACTACCTTTGATCACAACCTGTCCACTTTCAAGCTGATCGGCAAACACGCCAGTGTGGCCTGCGAGAGTTGCCATATCGATCAAGTCTTCGCCGGCACGCCCACAGACTGCAATTCCTGCCACCAGAAAGATGATAAACACAACGGCCAATACGGAACAGACTGCGCTGCCTGTCACACCGCAGATGGCTGGCTGCCAGCCAGTCTTGACCACAACCTGTTCGCCTTCCAGCTGACCGGCGCACATATCAATGTGGCTTGCTTGAGCTGCCATATCAACAATGTTTTCAAGGGCACTCCCAGCGACTGTAATTCCTGCCACCAGAAGGATGACACCCACAACGGCCAGTTCGGAACGAATTGCGAGGCCTGCCATACCACCAGTGCCTGGCTGCCGGCTACGTTTGACCATTCCACCTCCGGATTCCCCCTCACCGGTGCTCATGTCAACCTTACCTGCACGCAGTGTCATACCAGCGGGGTGTTCAGCGGGCTATCCACCGCTTGCGTGTCCTGTCACGCCCAACCGGCAGACCATGCCGGGACATTCGGCACAGACTGCGCCCAATGCCACAATACCAGCAATTGGAACGCCTCTTTCAACCATCCCGGCGGCTGTGACGGGAATTGTGCCACCCATCGCGGTGCCACCTGTGCCGATTGCCACCCGGTCAACTATTCCACCTACACTTGCTCGAAATGCCATGATCGGACTCCCGGGGAGGGTGGGGGCTAGGCGCCTGGAGTGGAATCTGGCGGAGGCGAGGCCTGACGAAGGTTCTGTTCGATATTCAGATGGGGATTATTTCATCCGATCCGCCAGGGCCGCCTTGACCTCCTCACTGGCAATGAAGATGCCCAGAAGCTTGATCGACCCGATCACCTCGGCTGCCAGGTCGGCGGGGATATCCTCATGCAGGTGCAGCAGACCCAGGATGGTGATCTTTCGTTTTTCTCCCTTGGCTTTCCATTTTTCCAGGTCTGAGCGGCTGAAGGAAAGCACCCCCACCACGTAAGAATTGCGCGCCACGGACTGCTGGATTTCGAGGGTATGCTTTTCCAGTTGCCCGCGGATGGCGGTGCGGATGAAGTCGGTGCGGTTGGAATACAGGCTTTCCTGCACCAGCAGGTCCACTTTGCCCAGGTCCACGGCAGACATGTTGATGGTGATCTTTTCGGTTTCAGGCATTGGTTTTCTCCTCATCTTGAACCGTAGGTACGGTTTCAGTCGTTGCTACCAATTTTGACTTTTTTGGTTCTCTGGGAATCGCCGGAGTGATGGGGGAAATAGGGGGTGTTGGGCGGGCAAAGCCCGCCCAA
>CAIKOL010000142.1 GCA_903829085.1 uncultured Anaerolineales bacterium
CCCAGGTTGGCGCACAGATCTTGCATGAACTGGTCGGCGCCGCGCAGGGCGCAGGGCAGATCGGTGCAGACCTGCATCCGGTATTTCCCGGCCTTCTTGTCGTGGTAGAGGCTGTAGAAACCGACGATCTCGGCCACCTCGGTCGAGGTAATGTCAAGCATCTGCGCGATCTCTTCCAGTGCAGGCTTGCTGATAAAACCTTGCTCACGCTGCGCCAGGTACAGTAGCGGCATGACCGCCGAGCGCTTCTGTTCCGGCGGATACTTCGCGAATATCTTCTTCACTTCCTGGGGATATTTTTCTGTCAGACTCATCTATCCACATCTCCCAGAACAATATCAACCGAGCCGATGATGGCCACCAGGTCAGCCACCAGCACACCCTTGGACATCAATGGCAGGGATTGCAGGTTATCGAATGACGGCGTCCGCCAGTGGATCCGGTACGGTTTGGGGCCTCCATCCGACTCCAGATAAACACCCAGCTCGCCGCGCGGCGATTCGATGGCGGTGTAGATCGCCCCCTTCGGTACATTGAAACCCTCCGTCCACAGTTTAAAGTGGTGGATGAGCGCTTCCATGCTCACGCCGATCTCGGAACGCGGCGGTGGGATGAATTTATTGTTGTTCGAGCGCACCGGGCCCATCGGCAGCTTATCCAGCGCCTGCTCAACGATGCGCAGCGCCTGGCGCATTTCTTCCAGCCGCACCAGGTAGCGGGCGTATACGTCGCCTTCGCTGCGGGTGGGCACTTCGAAATCGTACAGTTCGTACCCCGAGTATGGCCGGTCTTTGCGCAGGTCCCACTTGACGCCGCTGGCGCGCAGCATCGGGCCGGTCACCCCAAAGTTCAGGCATTCTTCGCCGGTCAGTTTGCCGATGCCGTAAGTGCGGTCGAGCATGAGCGGGTTGCGGGTCAGCAGCGCTTCGTACTCATCCACGCGCTTGGGGAACGTCTTGAGAATGTTGCGCACAGCCGCTTCGAACTCCACCGGCACGTCCCGCCACAACCCTCCGGGGCGGATGTAGGTGGTCATCATGCGCTGTCCGGAGCACAACTCCAGCACATCCAGGATGTACTCGCGCTCGCGGAAGCAGTACAGGAACATCGACATGGCCGCCAGGTCGAGCGCCGAGGTGCCCAGCCAGACCAGGTGCGAGGCAAAGCGCTGGAGTTCCGTCAGGATGACGCGGATGGCCTGGGCGCGTGCGGGCACTTCCAGGTCGACCAGTTTCTCAACCGCCAGCGAGTAGGCCAGGGTATTGCCGACCGTGTCCAGGTAGTCCAGCCGGTCCGCCATCACCTCCGCCTTCTGGTAGGTCTTGGCTTCCATGTTCTTCTCCACGCCGGTGTGCAGGAAGCCGATATCGGGGATGCAGTTAACCACGATCTCGCCGTCCAGTTCGAGCAGCAGGCGCAGCACGCCGTGGGTGGACGGGTGCTGCGGACCCATGTTCAGCAGCACCGTCTCGCCCTGGATGGCGCGCTCGGAGACCAGGTGTTTCAGATCATCAACATTGATTTCTTGAATATCAGGCATACTACCTCTCGCGGAGTCCAGCGACTTATCATCCCCGCATGGGGACCAGTTGTCGGTTTATTCCTTGGCATACGGCTTGCGCAGGTTGATCTCTTCAAAATTGAAGCTGAACTGCGGTTCCTCGTAGCCCAATGGGTAATCTTTGCGCAAGGGATGGCCTTCCCAGTCGGCGGGCATCAGGATGCGGCGCAGGTCGGGGTGGCCCTGGGATTTAATGCCGAACATGTCCCACAGCTCGCGTTCACGCCAGTTGGCATTACGATAGATATGAGAGACAGTCGGCAGGCATGGGTTGATCCCCGGCACGGGTACCCGCAGGGTCAGGACCAGGTTCATGGAAACCGAGGTGAACTGGTAAAGCACGTGGAAGCGGGGGGCCTCCTGCGGCCAATAATCCACGGCGGTCAGGGCCGAAAGGAGTTCGAAACCCTGTTCATGCACCTGTTGGCAGGCCGCCACGATCTTCTCCACCGGGAGCACCACGCTTACGTCTCCGTGCTTCTCGGAGGCCACGCCTCCGCATTCTTTTTCCAGCTTCGCTACAATTGGTTGCAGTTTTGGTTCCATGTGCAGCCTCTATTTCTTGACTTCAACAAATTTCATGGCATTCACTTTTTCATAGAGTCTCAGCACTCCATGGATCAGCGCCTCGGGCCGCGGCGGGCAGCCCGCCACGTAAACATCCACCGGCACCACCTCGTCCACACCCTGCATGACCGCGTAATTATTAAAAACGCCCCCGCACGAAGCGCAGTCGCCCATCGCGATGACCCATTTTGGCTCAGGCATCTGGTCGTACAGGCGGCGCAGCACGGGCGCCATCTTGCGCGAAACGCGCCCGGCCACGATCATCAGATCTGATTGACGCGGCGAGGGGCGCATGAGTTCCATCCCAAAGCGGGACATATCATAATGAGCCGCCTGGGCAGACATCATTTCGATGGCGCAGCAGGCCAGCCCAAACAGCATCGGCCACATGGCATTGGTGCGGGACCAGGCTACGACCTGCTCCAGCGTGGTGGTGGCCACGCCTAAATTTCCGAGTTTTTGTTCTACTCCCATTCCAGGGCTCCTTTCTTCCACGCGTAAAAATAGCCCACCAGTAAAATGGCGATAAAGGTGAACATCTCCGCCAGACCGAACAGGCCCAGTTGGCGGAAAACAAGCGCCCAGGGCAGGAAGAAAACGGTTTCGATGTCGAATAAGATGAAGAGCACGGCGATGAGATAGAAGCGCACCGGCATCCGGCGTGTGCCGGGGCCGATGGGATTCATGCCCGATTCATAGGGCATCGCCTTTTTGTCAGTGGCGTGCTTCGGGCCAAAAATGGTGCCCAGCCCGATGGCTAT
This sequence comes from uncultured Anaerolineales bacterium, assembly GCA_903829085.1. Lineage (GTDB taxonomy): Bacteria > Chloroflexota > Anaerolineae > Anaerolineales > Villigracilaceae > UBA877. The sequence goes on from CAIKOL010000142.1 coordinate 2,890, forward strand.
AAAACCGATCAGGATGGTGACCAGGATGAATGCTGCGATGGCGGCATATTCGAGAAGCATAGATTCTCCTCAGGGATGGACTTGGGATTCCTACCGGCGCGCAAGTATAACATAAGAGCCTTTAGAATCATAACCATCCAGTATTGGTTCTCTGGGAATCTCCGGAGTGATGGGAAAAATAGGGGGTGTTGGGCGGGGTTTTCCCGCCCAACACCCCCAAAACATTAAG
>CAIKOL010000143.1 GCA_903829085.1 uncultured Anaerolineales bacterium
GCTGGAACACCGGCGTACTTCTTCAGCCTGGCTGGCAGGCGGGATTGCCGGGATGCTGCTTTTCAACCCGAGCATTGCACTGGCGGCCATAATCATTATCACCATCTGGGTTTTGATCCAGGCAAAAGGATCCCGCCTGGCCCGAGTGGGGTGGATTGCCGGGGGAGTGGCAGTGGCCGCGCTGGCTGGCTTTATTTTTCTTGGGGCGGTGGGGAGCAGCCTTCTCATCCAAGGGGGGCCGCTGGAAAACCTGCTGAACTGGTTCCGTTTTTCAGCGCAATGGGATGCATATCTGTTGCAACTTCGTTCCGGCTGGATTCAGAATATTTTCGGTACGTTGCCAGCCTCATTACACCTGCCGTTTATCATCGGATATGGGATTGCGCAGCCTGTATTGCCCGCAGCCATTGCCGACCCGGCGGCCTGGCCGATGCGCGTCCTGGGGATCGTGCGCGGCCTGGGATGGTATGCCTTGCTCCCGTTCCTGGTTTACAGCCTGCGCCCAATTTTAAAAATGGGCGAAAAGCGTGCACGTTCAGCCTGGCTGTGGTTATGGCTGGTGACGTGGGGTTGGATCATTCTCTCTGCTGCCCGTGCGGGTGGTGACCAGTGGGATAACCCGCGTTACCGCCTCATTTTCCTGTTATTTCAAGCCGCGCTGGCTATTCAAGCCATTACCTGGCAGCGCACTTCGCATGACCGCTGGCTGTGGCGCTTCCTGGCGGTGGAAGGTGTATTCCTGTCCCTTTTTGGTTACTGGTACGCAGCTCGTTATACTAACTGGCAGGCTGGACAAGTGCATATCTATGTGATTATTGTGCTGATCGTCATTATCAGCACTGGAATCCTGGTGGGTGGCTGGATCGCGGATCGCCGGCGCGCCACAGTTTTCACAAAGTAGGGGTTTAGGGTGTTGGCGGGTGGCTTGCCACCCGCCAACACCCTAAGATCTTCTTCAAGCTGCCATCTTGGGGTGGGGGGTGCCGGGGTTGGGGACAACCTGGCTTTTATACTTTGTGAAAGCCATGGTCGGCGCGTTCGAGGCGCTTGACGCTAGTTAAAGAAGCAGTATAATTCATAAGTTGAATTTTGGAATTGGAGGAAAAATGCCAACTGCATTAATCACAGGCATCACCGGACAGGATGGCTCCTATCTGGCAGAGTTTTTGCTGGAAAAAGGGTATGAAGTGATCGGCATGGTGCGCAGGTCCAGCACGGTGACATTTGAACGAATTCAGCATATTCAAAACGATATTACCATCGTTCAAGGGGATTTGCACGATCAGAGTTCACTGGTTGCCCTGATCGAACAGTACAAACCCGATGAAGTCTATAACCTGGCAGCCCAATCTTTTGTTGCCACCTCCTGGAGCCAGGCGGTGCTGACCGGCGAAGTGACCGCCCTGGGGGTCACCCGCCTGCTGGAAGCCATCCGCCTGGTCAATTCCAAGGCCAGGTTCTACCAGGCTTCCAGCAGTGAAATGTTTGGTAAAGCAGTGGAAGTCCCCCAGCGGGAGACCAC
>CAIKOL010000144.1 GCA_903829085.1 uncultured Anaerolineales bacterium
CTGGGCGGGATGGGCCATGCCTGCGAATTGGAGACCTCGCTCATCCTGCACCTGCGCCCGGAACTCATCCACCTGGAGCGCGCCGTGGACGAGACCGATTTCGTCACCACTCCCAACTACTACATGGATTGGATCGAGGGTGGCGCCCTGACCGCCAACCCACCCTGGGAGGATGATACCCGCACCGGCGCTTATGGCGCTGGATCCCTGGGTACGGCGGAAAAAGGAAAATATTGGCTGGATGTGGCGATCAAGGAAAAAATGGAACACGTGGCTGAGATCCACGAGCAGTACAAGCGCAGGCAGGAGCGCAGGATGCAGGGCAGGTGAAAACGAGATCTTGCCCCGACTTTGAGAAAGCCGTACACGCCTGGCAGGGGGCATTCCCTTCAAGGAGGCTGTGCGTTACAATGACACACCTTTGATCTTCTTGCAGGAGTCCCCACTTTGAATCAGCATTCATTGATCACCACCCTGAAAAGCCTGCGCGGGAACCCGCGCGGCACTGTGTTTACCGAGCCAATCTGGGGCATCCCTTACAACCTCTATGCTCCCTATGTTTCGGTTTACATGCTGGCCCTTGGCCTGTCTGATAAACAGATCGGCCTGATCGTCAGCATCAGTTGGGGTTTTCAGATCCTTCTGGCGTTATTAAGCGGCGTGATCACCGACAAATTGGGGCGCAGGCGCACCACCCTGGTTTTTGATATCCTGTCATGGAGCGTACCAGCCCTGGTCTCAGCCCTGGCCCAAAATTATTGGTATTTCCTGGCGGCGGGTGTGATCAACAGCCTCTGGCGCGTCACCCATAACTCATGGACCTGCCTGGTGGTGGAAGACGCCGACCCAAGCCAGTTGGTCGATATTTACACCTGGATCTATATCGCCAATATTATTGTCGGCTTTATCGCCCCGCTGGCGGGAATATTCATCGGCGCTTTTTCGCTTGTGCCCACCATGCGCGGGCTGTACATCTTTGCAGCCTTCATGTTTACGTTAAAGGCGATCCTCACCTACCGGATGACAGAGGAAACCCGCCAGGGAGTGGTACGTATGCATGAGACACGCCATCAGAGCGTCTTTGCCATATTGGGAGAATATAAAGGCGTCCTGAGCACTCTTCTGCATTCCCCGCGGACGCTCTACACGGCCGGCATCCTGCTGGTTTTGGGTATCTCCTCCATGATCAGCGGGAGTTTCTGGGCAATCATTGTGACCGAGAAGCTGCATGTCCCGCCCCAGGACCTGGCCTATTTTCCATTTGCCAAATCGGCCATCATGCTGCTTTTCTTTTTCGTGGTGATACCGCGTATCAGTAGAATTCACTTCAAGGTTCCGCTGGTGCTTGGGTTCCTCGGTTATGTCCTCAGCCAGGTGCTGCTGGTCACTGCTCCCGTCCAAGGTTATTTTTTCCTCATCATCAGCGTATTATTGGAAGCATGTTGCTTTGCCACCGTCAGCCCTCTCGTGGACCAGATGGTTGCGTTGTCAATTGAACCAAAGGAACGTGCCCGCATCCAGTCGATCATGTATATGGGCACGATCCTGATCACTTCCCCGTTCGGGTGGATCGCCGGAACCCTTTCAGAACTTAATAAAAGCCTGCCCTTCATCCTGAACATCCTACTGTTCGCAGTGGGCGCTCTGCTGGCCGCCCTGGCTGGGAGAGCCTCGCAAAAAATATCCAATACGGAAACTCTGAAGGCCTGAGCCTATTTCCCCGCGCTGATGATCACCCGCTCTCCCAGACCCGCCCAATCGTACAACCATTTTGCATCCGCCGGCGACAGGTTGATGCAGCCGTGGGAGGCCGCCGTCCCAAAATTGTCGTGCCAGTAAGCTGCGTGAAAGCCGAAATCACCTGAATAGGTCATGAAATAAGGTAGACCTTCAATGTAAAATTTGCTGGTCGACCAATCCGGCGGCTTGATGGAACTGTACTCCACCTTGTACAGAATGGCAAACTGGCCCTGGAATGTCCAAGAATTCGCCCCGGATGAGATCAGGGTGGCAAAGACCAGCTTGCAGTTGTCATAGACGGTCAAGGTTTGCTCAGCCAGGTTAACATATATCAACCGGCATGTGTTTGCCCCTGCGTCGGCCGGGACCTGGGGGCTGACCAGCGCAACCTTATCCTCCGGAAGCCACTCGTCCGCGCCGACAGCGATGTAGCCAGGGTTTTGGGTTGCGGCAGGCACTTCGTGCACCACCTGGTATCGGGAGTAGGTCTGGAGCGGCGTCCCGGCCGCGTTGACGCTCCGGGTCTCGGCCAGTACCCAGCCGAAGCGAAAGGGCACCTCCCGGGTCAGCAGGATACCGGTGAAAGGGGAAGGCGTCAGGAGCTGCAGGTCGGCTCCATCCATCCAGCCGTAATTGACCGGGTCAAAATAGAAAGTGCGGTCATCACGCGTTTCAGTGGTAGTGTAAGCAATGTATGCTGGATAGTTCGGCAGGTACCCGAAATTCCCGTTCTTTGCCAGCGCATCCTGCAGGCTGACGTAAACCCGTGCCTTTGGGATGCTGACCTGGGCGTAGTGGTATTTCAACACCCCCAGAGACGGGTCCAGCGGCTGGTACCAGGCCGGTTCAGGGGTGGGTGTGAGGGTGGGGATTTCTGTGGGCGTGGAAGAGGCGGTTGCTGTGGCAGTTTCAGTCCACGTAGGGAGAACTGTCTCTGTCGGCGTTGGAGCAGGTGTCGGCACTGGTCTGCAGGCGGAAACGAGAATGGATAGAACGAAACTAATTCTCATCAGCGCGTAAATGACGTACACAGAGATTTTTTTCGTTTTTTCTCTGAGGTGGAAAGAGAAAAGATTAAGAGTCAAGATATTTTTGGCCAATCCAGCAGCGCCACTTCGGCCAGCAGGCGGGCGTTGACGTTGCGCTCCAGCTTATCAATCCCCCCCTCTGTGTCGCTGACAAGTTTCCGCACTTCGGGAAGTGTTAATTTACTCGCCAGGGCCTCAACCGCCCCGGAATAGTCCACGTTAGTGAGCGGGGCATCCGATCCAGCCGCGCACAGCAGCACATCCCGCCAGAAGGAGAGCCATAAAAGCAGTGTTTCACGGAAGCGCTCTTCCGCCTCAGAGTCCTTCTTTTTCCGGTCGGTCAGTTTCTCGGCATAGGCGAAGCGCCCGCCGCGCGAGGAGCGCAGCAGTGTTTGCAGGTCATCCAGACGTTTAGCCCGGAACTCCAGCGCCTGCTTATCTTCCATCAGGCGCAGGGCATACCCGGGCCGTCCGCCGGAGATATGCGCCAGCAAGTGGGCAGACTCATGCTCCGCACCGCGTCCTTCCAGATACGATTCCACTGTCCCAATCGGCAGCGGGCGCAACCGCAATATTTCGCATCGGGAAGTGATGGTCGGCAGGAGCTGTTCGGAGGTGTCGGCAGTCAGGAGCAAAATGACGTGCGCCGGGGCTTCTTCCAGTGTTTTGAGCAGAGCGTTGGCCGCGTTGGCGTTGGCTTCCTGGAAGCGTAAAAAGAGCGCCAGGCGGTATTTCCCCTGGTATGGCTTGAGCGAGAGACTCTTCCGCAGAGTGCGGATCTGCTCCACTTTCAGCGTGCCGCCATCCTTTTCCGCTTGAAGCACAGCCAGGTCGGCGTACTGCATCCGTTCAATTTGCTGGCAGGTCTTGCATTTTCCACAGGGTTCGCCGGCAGCCACCGGATTCGGGCAGTTCAAAGCCTGGGCAAAGCGCAGTGCCAGGGTGCGGCGCCCCACACCAGGAGGGCCGGTGAAAAGGTAGGCATGCCGGACGGAATCACGCCTGAGATGCTGCTTGAGCATCTCCACCGCCCATTCGTGTCCGAGCAGTCCCCAGTTTCCCGTCATTTTCCCATTATCCATCAGACTATCAGGCTCCTGTCTATTCGGCTGATCCCCATCATTCTTCTCCGGCTCTTAATCTCAAATACGAATCATAGCGCTGGGGATGCACCCTGCCGGCATCCACCGCGGCCCGGACTGCGCAGCCCGGCTCATTCTTATGGTGGCAGTCGTTAAACTGGCATTGCGCCACCAACGGCGCCAGCTCAGGGAAATAGCCATCCAGTTCCTCCGGCTCGGTGTCCCACAACGCCAGGGAACGCATCCCGGGTGTATCCGCCACGTAGCCACCGTCCTCCAGCGGGAACAACTCCCGCACGGTGGTGGTATGGCGCCCTTTATGGAAAGCCTCGCTGATCTCGCGCACTGCCAGCCCCAGCCCCGGCTGGACCGCATTCAGCAGGCTGGACTTGCCCACCCCGCTCGGCCCGGCCAGGGCAGACACTTTACCGGTCAAGCGTTCCCGCAGTTCCTCCACCCCCTGACCGGTACGGGCGCAGGTATACAGCACCGGGTAGCCGATGGGCGGGTAAAAGTCGAACAACGCCTCAGCCTGCTCCCGGCCCAGCAGGTCGATCTTATTGGCGATGATGATGGCTGGCAGCCCCTGTTTTTCGGCGATAACCAGGAAGCGGTCCAGCATGCGCAGGCGGGGAGTGGGATTTGCACAGGCAAAGACGAATACTGCCTGGTCGGGATTGGCCAGAATGACCTGCTGGTACACACCCTGAGGTCGCGGGTCCAGGCGCACCAGGGCGCTGCGCCGCGCTTCGATGGTTTCGATGCTACCGGTTCCATCCGGCTGGCAGGTGACCTGCACCCGGTCGCCGACCGCGGCGATATCACCCACGTGTTTGCCCTGCTTCAGGCGGCCGCGCAGGTGACAGGTGACCAGACCGCCTGCGGTCTGCACGCTGAAGAAGCCTGACTGGGAGCGGACGATGAGGCCGGGGGTTTGCGCTGTGGGCATGGCTGGGCGGGTTTACTGGTTAGGTGTCGGAGTTGGGGTCGGTCCGAGGACGCCGTAGTCCGGGTTGACCACGCCGAAGCCGGATTCCCAGTTGTAAATGGTCTGTGGCTTGCCGTTGAAGTAAATTTCCATCACGCGCCGGAAGATGGGCGCTGCCCAGGTGGAGCCTTCGCCCTTGTTGTTGACCAGCACCACCACGGCGATATCCGGCTTGTCGGGCAGGTTGGCCAGGCTGTACCCGGCGAACCAGGCGTGCGGGTCGGCGGTGCCGCTCTCTGCGGTACCGGTCTTGGCGGCAACCGGAAAGGGGAAGCCGGCCAGCCGGGCATATGCGGTGCCCGTGGGGTCCTGTACCACGCTGCGCATGGCCTGCTGGATGGCCGTCAGATCGGCGGTGGAGATGGGCAGGGTGCTGTCGGCCTGTGGTTTGAAGACGCTGATGGCCTCGCCGGTCACCGGCTGGATCTTCTGCACCAATTGCGGGCGGTAGAGCGTACCGCCGTTGGCGACGGCGGCAATGTAGTCCGCCACCTGGAGTGCGGTGACCTGCACATCCCCCTGGCCGATGGCGATGCTGGTGGCATTGGTGGCGTCGGTGGGGTTGGGAACGTTCCCGTTGGATTCCTCCACCTGTTCTATGCCGGTATAGCTCCCCAGGCCAAAGGCCCTGGCCATATCGGAAATGGCGTTGCCCTTGCCATCGCTGAACAGGGTATAGCCGATGTGGTAGAACCAGGGGTCACAGGAGCGCTTCAACCCCTGTGGCAGGGTCAGCATGCCGCTGGGCGGGTAGGGAGGGCAGGTATCGGTGTTGTGGGCGGTCTTGTAGTCGTTGCAGTACTCGTACGTCCAGTCGTGCAGGATCGGGCCACTGGGGAGCAGCTCGGTATAGTCATAGGTGCAGTCAAAAGTGCTGTTCACGGTGAAGTCGCCGCTGTTAAGGGCGGCTGCCATGGTGACGATCTTGAACACCGAGCCAAGCGGATACTTCCCTTGCGTGGCCTTGTTGAAAGTGGGTTGCTCGCTGGTGAAGCCGTAATTGACCCCGTTGACATTTTCCAGGTCGTACCAGTTGGGATCGAACCCCGGCGAAGAGACCATGGCCAGCACGCGCCCGGTCTTCACTTCCAGCACCACAATGGCTCCCGGCAGACCGTCCATGGCGGCCTGGGCCTGTTCCTGCAGGTCGTTGTCAATGGTCAGGGTGATGGAGTCGGCAGGCACGGAGTTCACCTGGGCCAGCACCGTTTCATAGGTGCCGTCGGCAGCCGTGACATAGAGGGTGGCGGCATTGCGCCCGTGCAGGTAACTTTCGCCCCACTTCTCAATGCCGAAGTATCCGATACGTTCCCCTCCGCTGTACCCGAGCCGCCGGTAGGTATTCATGTCATCCTTTGAGATGTAAAGCGTGTACCCGACCGCGTTGGGGGCCAGGTTGGGTTCATAGAAGCGGGAGTTGTAGGGGGTGGCCTGAACGCCGCTGAACCCCGTGATGCCAGAGGCGGTCACCGCCGTGGCGCTGGCCTCCCCAACCGGCACGTAGTTCCCGGCGGCATAATTGTCATAATCATTGCGGATGGTTTCAGGGCGCACCCCGGTCAGTTGCCAGAGCCGGTTGAAAACGGCATCTTCCAGGTCGGGTGAGACGCCCCCGGCGATCAGGCCAAGGGCCACGGCATCCGTCTGGGTGGCGATGGCATTCCCGTTGCGGTCATAAATATTGCCGCGCGAGGGGGTGTCATAATTGGTAGCCAGGCGCTTGCCGCCGGCCAGTTCGGGCAGGATCAGCCCATCGTCCCATTGGATCAACCACTGGCCGTTCTCCAGCACCATGGTGGTGTTGAAGTCCCGCTGGATGTCACCGAAAAGGCTGGTGTGGTAGGTGATGTGGAAGGACACCTGGGAATTCTGCGGGTCGGTCAGCATGGACAGAACGTTGTATTCCACTTGGATGGCGCTCATGGCGTTCAGGTCATCCGTGTAGCGCTTGGCAAAATCATCCTGGGAGATTGCGGCCCGGCTGGCCTGGGTGAGAAGGGAATACATGCCGGGGTAATCTTCCGCCACCATCGCATCCAGGTAGGCACGCAGGCTGCCATCCGCACTGGGGACGTGGGTAACATTGACCTCGGCAGTGGGCAGGCTGGGGGTGTTTGTGCCGCTTGTGCCTGCCGCGGAAGTGCAGCCAGCCAGGAGGAGCAGCGCCAGGAGCAGGATGGGCAGATGGAGGGGTTTCATCAGTTCACCTTTCGGGTTAACCGACCTGTTCACCGCGTAAAACCGCGGCGGAGATCGGGCAGGAATAATTCAGGCTGACCCGGCACCCGGCGGAGATATTGGTCGTGGAGGCGATGTCAAGGGAGCGCAGGGTGCGGGCCAGGTGGCAGAGCGGGAGTCCCATCACGCTGGCGTAGCAACCGGAGAAAGATTCAACCGGATGGAATATGGGGTGCTGGATGGCATAGGCGCCGGCCTTGTCAAGCGGGTCGCCGGTGGCGACATACGCCTCGATCTCATCGTCACTATACGCCCGCATGGGCACATCTGTGACGCACAGATCGGTGCGCAAGTTCCCGTCGGACAGCATTAAGACTGCCAGACCGGTGTACACCTGGTGGGTGCGGCCGCGCAGGCGCCGGAGCATTTCCACAGCCTCAGTCATGTCCTTTGGCTTGCCCAGGATGGCATTCCCATCCACCACGGCAGTGTCGGCCCCCAGGATGACCAGGTCAGAGTGGGCAGTCGTAGCACAGGCGCGGGCCTTGGTTTCAGCCAGGCGCAGCACGTACACCCCGGGCGCTTCATTGGGGTGCTGGCTTTCGTCCACATCCGCGGGGCGGGTGTTGAACATCCAGCCGCCAAGCGCCAGCAATTCCCGCCGCCGGGGGGAATTGGATGCCAGCACCATTAAAGGTTTACCCATGGGCGCGATTCTAACACACTAGCGGGTTCTTCTTCCGCGTTGTAAAATGAAGTGGTAAATCTTCACTGCGTAAGGAGTCTATTGTGTTGGAACTCATTGAACGTATCCGCCGCGATGGCAAAAACCTTGGTAACGGCATTCTGAAAGTGGACGGGTTCATCAACCACCAGGTGGACCCCGCCCTGATGGATGCCTGCGGACTTGAACTGGCCCAGCGCTTTGCCCATGTGGGCGCCACCAAGGTGCTGACTGCTGAAATTTCGGGTATTGCTCCGGCATTAACCACCGCCCACCACCTGCATCTGCCAGTGGTGTATGCCCGCAAATCCAAACCCATCACCATGCCGGATACGGTCTTCCTGACCACGGCTCCCTCGCATACCAAGGGACGCATGGTCGAATTGATCGTCTCGCCCGAATACCTGGCTGGCGGCGAAAAAATCCTGATCATCGACGATTTTCTGGCCTCCGGGGCCACCATCTGGGGGCTTGTACGCCTGGCCCAGGCAGCCGGGGCTACCATTGTCGGCATCGGGACGTTGATCGAGAAGGTTTTCGAAGGGGGGCGCGAGGCGCTGAAACCGCTCGGTGTGCCGATCGAGTCGCTGGCAGTGATTACTGCAATGGAAGGGGAGCACATCCACATTGCAAATGAATAACCTTTACCTGTTGTTGAGGCGGCCTTTCTTCTACCGGGTTTTCACTTGGCTGCTGGTGCATGCTCCTTTTCTCATCCCCGTCAAACGCCTGCGGGAGACGAAAGCGCTGTTAGCTTTTGCGCACCCGCAGCCGGAATATGCATTCCACGTGATTATCGTGCCGCGCAAACAGGTGGCTTCGTTCGCAGACCTTGACCCGGCTGACCCTTTCCTGCCGGACCTTGTCACCTCCGTGCAGAGTCTGGTCGCCGAGAATCAGCTCACGGCCTACCGCCTGATTGTCAATGGTGGTGAGTACCAGGATATTCCGCATCTTCATTTCCATCTCATTTCTGGCGCCTCGCACGTTTACCGACCAATATCCGACATTTGAAGTTCAACATTTGCCCTTTGACCTCATAAAAAAATGACCTATAACGCCATCGCCATCCTCGACTTCGGTTCCCAATACGCCCAGCTCATTGCCCGCCGGGTGCGTGAGGCGCACGTTTACTGCGAACTCTTCCCTTGGGACGCTGCGCCTGAAAAGATCCTTACCCTCCAACCCAGGGGATTCATCCTTTCGGGAGGTCCGGCCTCGGTCTACGCAGACGGTGCGCCTTTCCTCCAAAAAGCGATCCTCGAATCCCAGATCCCGATCCTGGGCATTTGCTACGGGATGCAGCTCCTGACCCACACACTCGGAGGCAGGGTCAACCCATCAACAGAACGCGAGTATGGTCCGGCGACCGTCGAGACACTGCTCTCCAATCTCCTGCTCCCCGAGCTGTCTTTCCCTGCCTGGATGTCGCATGGTGACCGGATCACGAAGCTGCCGGATGGGTTCGTTGCCCTGGCAAAGTCAACCAACAGCCCGTATGCCGCCATGGGCAACCTGTCGCGCAGGATCTTTGGGCTTCAATTTCACCCTGAAGTAATTCATACCCC
>CAIKOL010000145.1 GCA_903829085.1 uncultured Anaerolineales bacterium
CAGTTCGATGATCTAAAGGAAAATCCCACCTCCTTTTATTGTGCGATCTGTGATTTCCTTGAGATTAACAAAAATGTTAATATTGACAACATAGGGGAAAAAGTGAACAAAGGAATTGGCGCCAGGATTCCTGTTGTTTTGGCAGACCACTTGAGAAAACAATACCGAGATGAAATTAAGAGCCTTACCGTTCAAGGTTATTGTAAAAACCCCGAGGCGTGGCTTGGTCCGAGAATGGGGGAGGATGCAACTTTGGAAGAACCCGGATGATGTCCAAAATCAAAGTTGATATTTATTGCACTTCGAATTCCCATTTCCTGCAGTGGATCTATACCGGTTTCCGGATGCTGGACCAGCATTGCGAGGTGGAGCTCTCTTATCGAATCTACAAAGATCATCTACCCTCCCCAAGGTTGGAATCTTTATCTTATCCGATGAACTTACTGGTCAAGGTCAACGATTCCAAGCTGGTTTTGTTCGATATGAATGATGATGGGGAAATATGGAAGAATGATCTTGAACAAGTGGATTTCTACTTCAAGCGCAGTTTTTCTGCCGAAAGAATTGGTGCGGAATTGGCTTATAAAAAGATTTTCCCGTTAGGGTTGAGCTACGTGAATTATGAGAGAATTCCAAGCTGGTTCTCGATCAAACGCATTTTTCTGGAGCGCACACCCGGGAAGATAGTCAAATCTGCCATTAAAACACTGGGATTATTTCAGCTATTCTCTCCACGATTGTACCGCCAGCACGTAGGTAATAGCCATGCAGAGCCTGATATTTCCTTACCGCCAGCGGTAATCTTCATGACCCGCCTGTGGAACCCCAAGAAATACCAAGGAGTAAATCGTGAAATTGCAGAAGCCAATAACGTGTTGCGAGTAGCTTGTATTCGCAGCCTCAGAGGGGCGTTTGGAGACCATTTTATGGGAGGTTTGGATCCGGGTCGCTATGCTTATTCGCTTCCCGAATTTGAAGATTGCCTGGTTAAAGATGCCTCACTCTGTTTCCAAGGGAATTATATCCGCCTGCTAAAGCAATATCCAATTGCTGTGTACACACGCGGCCTTGCCAATGCAACCGGTTATAAATTTGGCGAATATATTGCTTTTTCAAAAGCAATCGTTTCAGAGAAGCTAGTTTTTGAAGCACCAGGGTTGGAATCCGGGAAGCACTATCTGGAATTTTCCAACGCGGAAGAATGTGTGGCAGCGGTCTCTGCCCTGATGGATAATGAAGACCTCAGACGAAAGATGATGAAACAGAGCCAGGAATATTACCAACAATACCTACCCCCTGATGTAGCGATGCGGCGAATCCTTTCCATTGTGCTCGGAGATGCGGGAACCATGGGCATGCAGAAGGCATGACGCAAAGGGTTTCAAGAGCCATGGTATTGGATCCTGACAGGAGCGATTGTGCAGATCCTGATCGTTAACACCCGGCATTATCCTGGGGGAGGCGATAGTGTTTATGCATTTGCACTGGCAGAATTATTGCGTTCGCATGGGCAGAAGGTAAGTTTCTTTGCCATGCAGGGAAAAAGCAACCTGCCAGACGCCAATGAAGACCTTTTTGTTTCCCATATTGACTATAGGGCTATGAATGAGCGAAAGAATCTCATCACCGGAATGCAAGTGATGGCCCGATCCATTTATTCAATCGAAGCACGGCAAAAATTCTCAATATTGCTTGACCGCGTGAAGCCGGATGTTGTACATTTGCAGAATATCCATGCCCATATCACGCCTTCAATCATCCTGGAAGCGAAACAGCGTGGAATTCCGGTGGTTTGGACAATACATGATTACAAGCTGATTTGTCCCAACTCGCATTTTTTCAATGACAAGAGCGAAAAGATATGCGAGGCCTGCAGCGGTGGAAGATTCTGGCAGGCGACGCGAAAGCGCTGCAAAAAAGGCTCCCGACTGGCAAGCGGCACGGCCAGCCTGGAGGCGTATGTTCACCAGGTCATGAATGTGCGTACCATGGTGGATGCTTTTTTATGCCCGTCTGCTTTCCTGCGGGACAAGCTGCTTGAAAATGGATTTGATGAGTGCAAGACGCATCATCTGCCGTTGTTCCTCCCGGAACCGGCATTTTCACGTTGTTCCAGTGACCAGGGCTATATCCTGTTCCTGGGAAAGCTGGAGCCACTCAAAGGGATCTATCCCCTGTTGGAGGCTGCCCGCAAGGCTCCGCGAGTGAAGGTGGTTTTGGCCGGGAATGTTGAAGAACCCCTGCGAAGCCGCTTGCCAATGCTTGTGTCTGCAAACGTGAAGTACGTAGGATTCAAAA
>CAIKOL010000146.1 GCA_903829085.1 uncultured Anaerolineales bacterium
CCCGGCGAAGTCCAGAATGCCGCCTTTTCGATCATGCAGACCGAAAACGCCCTGACCAGCGTCCGGGGCAGCGCAGTCACCCACTTAAGCGCCGGGGCTTCTCCATCCACTGCCATTGCCATCGGGACACGCGTGATGGGGCTCGTCTCTGAGCAGGGTGGCGTGGGACGCACCACACTGGCTGAGGCGCTGGCCTACGAAATGGGTGTGCGCCGGGCTATCCGGACGCTCCTGTTCAGCTTTGACAAGCGCTCCTGCAGCCCCCTGCACTTCAAGATCCGGGAAACTCCCAACGCCCGCGAATTCTTCCTCCAGCCAGGGAAACAGGGCTTTGAGAATTCCGCCCAGGCAGTGGGTGAGACTCTGCGCATCATCCTGGCTCCCCAGGACGATAGCGGCTACCAGGAGGCGGAGCGGCGTAGCGTCCGCTCCATGGGGACCGAAGCAGGCACCAGCGCAGAAGATGTCAGTAAATCCATACGCAACCTGGTCGCCAGCTCCTACCAGCAGATGGTTCCGGTCGTCCTGCTCGATCTACCGACCGGCAGCGGCGCCTGGACCTACCACGCCCTATCGGCCTGCAATACGGTCTTGATCGTCAGCCGCCCGACACTGGATGGCCTGAATACCACTGCATATCTGATCAACGTGTTGACCAAAATGTTCGGGGCGGAGCACCAGTTCCAACGCGAGAGTATGTTCATCGTCCTGAACCGGTACACCCCCAGGACGACCTATTCCCCGGCCCAGTTTGCAAGCGCAACCGCCGACCTGGCCGGTTGGTGCCCTCCCATCCTGGCTACGATCCCCGAAGACCCCGGGATACCCGCCAGCATGGATGCCCAGCGCCCAGCTTGCGATGTATCCGAAGACCTGAGCCGGGGCACCCAGGCCATCGCCGACACCTTCTGGCCCTCCGGGACCTCCACTGGACCGGCAAAGAAGCAAAAGAAGTTTGGCATCTTCCGGTTCACCGATTAGGGAGGCACAATCCATGTTTAATTTCGTACCTGGCGCAGGCAGCCAGACTCTCGATGACGACACCCGCAGGGCCATCCTTATGACCGTTCTCGATGCTGCCAACCGTGAATTCATGCTGGCCCTGCGCCTCCCCACTCCTGAACAGCGCGCCCTTGTGCAGGCGCGTGTGACCACCCTGGTGCATGGCGAACTGCGCAAGTTCACCCTGACCCCGGATACTCCCGTTATCGAGGCGCTCATTACGGACCTCATGCGCCGCCTGACCGGTCTCGGATTCCTGGATGCCCTGCTGCCCCCTGTTCGCACCGACCTGTCCGAGATCGCCATCTACTCCACCGGCCTCTTCCAGGTTATGCGCAAGGAACAAACCACCTGGGAAACCATCCCCACCACTGCCGATGCCGGTGAAGTGCTGCGTGTCCTTGCCCTGATCCTGGGGCCGCAATCCAAAGCCCTGACCGAAGCCACCCCGGAAGTGCGGGCCAAGCTGCCCTCCACCGAGGCGAACCCGGCTGGTGGGCGTGTCACTGCCCTGCACCCTTGTATCGTCCCCGGTACGGGCTACCCGTGCATCAATATCCGCCTGTTCGAACAAAAACCAGTCCTGCCGGAATGGCTGCTGGAGCGCAAGCAGATGACCCAGGAAATGATGGATTATTTGAAACAGGCTATCGCCTCCGGGCAGCGCATCCTGATCTGCGGCTCGACCAGTTCGGGCAAGACCACGCTCCTGTCTGCCCTGTGTAATTTCCTGCCACCGCAGTGGCGGACGGTCAAGATCGAAGACCCATCCGAGATCTGGATCGACAGGCCCAATATCCAAACCATCGAAGCCCGCATCGTTCCGCCCGGTTCGGAAGTTGCCTCATACACCCTCCGGCACGGGGTGGACGTGGCCATGCGGCTTTCGCCAGATTACCTGATCGTGGGCGAGGTACGGGATGGGGCAGCTGCCTTGGCCCTATTGCGGGCAGCCTCCTCCGGGCATCCCGGTTCCTGCACTTTCCACGCCGAGTCCCCGGCGGATGCTTTCGAACGGATGAGCATGCTGATGGGAACGGACTGCGGTATTTCCGACCGTCGGGCATCCCAGAATGTTGTCTCCGGCCTGGATATGCTGGTGCAGCTTTCCAAGCGCGGCAACCGGCGTCAGGTCACTTCCATTGTAAAAGTCGACAAGAAGCTCCGCAGCGGCGAGCCTCGTTATATTCCCGTCTTCCGTCTGGATGAAGACACGGATCCGGAGTCCCCCCGCTGGACCAGGATGGCAGAACAGCAGGTCATCAGCCCGGCGGATTAAAAGGATTCTGAATGAATACTTCGACAACCATTTTTATTCTCTCTCTCGTGGCCGGGGCAATTACGTTTCTCCTGGCGGTGCGGATATTTCGCATCCCCCTGACCCGCTCCAAAGTCTCGAAGGCAATCGCCAATACTAAAGAAGTAGGAAGGACCGTTGTGCTGGAGACCGGCCGGTTGGCCGGACTGGCAAGGATGGTCGCCGAGGCCGGTCTGGACCTGACGCCCACCCGTTTCATCCTGCTGACCATCGGCTTGGCCATCGGCGGGACGTTATTGGCCTGGGTATTCTTTCTGCCCGGCCTGCCAGCAGTTGCCATCGGGCTGATCCTAGCGTATGCGCCTTACGCGGTTGCCAAAGACCGGATTGCGTCGCGGGGCCTGCGGATTGACGAAATGCTGGCCATCTCCACCTCGCGCATCGCGGTTGGGCTGGGAGCAGTTTCAGACCTGCCAGCTGTGCTCGAAGAAGTGGCCGAGGACCTGCCCGTAGCCCACCCGCTAACATTGGAGCTGCAGCAGACAGCCGCCGATATCCGCCAGAGCTCGGCTGCCCAGGCCCTGAAGAATCTTGCCCAACGCTCGCCCTCCATCTCACTGGCGAACCTGGCGATGTTGCTCGAGTCGGCCTCCCGCGCCGGTGGCGGGCAATATGCAGCCGCGGTCTCGGAGGCTGCCATACAAATGCAGCGCATCATCGAAGTGCGCAACCAGGCGCGTGCCGAATCCACCGATGCCATGCAGGTGGCCTATATTCTGCCGCTGATCCTGGGCGGATTACTTGTGTCCATGTCCGGGGATCCGGTCATCGGTAAAGCGCTTGGCACCCTTGGCCTTCAAATTGCCCTGCTGATCGCCATGCTGGTGATGGGGGTTGGGTTTTTGATCATGCGTTCACAGGTCAGGAGGATTGTATGACCACGGGTCTCATTCTGCTGCTCGCCCTCGCTTCCGGTGTGGTGGCCTTCCTGGTTCTCCGGGAAATCATCACCGTCACCGACCACAATGCCGCCCAGGTGATCAAGGAAACGCAAGCCGTCCCTGCTGGTCAAGCGGTCAAAAATCGGAAAGGTACGACCAGCCAGCTGGGTGCTTTGCTGGCCGGTTAT
Source organism: uncultured Anaerolineales bacterium (assembly GCA_903829085.1). Classification (GTDB taxonomy): domain Bacteria; phylum Chloroflexota; class Anaerolineae; order Anaerolineales; family Villigracilaceae; genus UBA877. The sequence goes on from CAIKOL010000146.1 coordinate 3,390, forward strand.
ATCCCGTCCTACGTGGATACGCTCAAAACCGATCTCTATTGGGTGATATTCGAGGAAAACATGGAGAAGAAGGTCGTTGTCGCCACCGAAGTCTCGCAAGAGGTGCTCTATGACCGGCTTGGGAAACAGATCTTCATGTCCCTGATGCTGGGGCTGGTCGCTTTGCTGGCGCTCAGATCCCCGGCCGCGTTGATCATCGGGGGTCTGGCCGGGTGGCTCCTGAACCGGTCTGACCTGAAAGCCAAAGCTGCTTCCATTCGTGGGCAGTTGGCCCAGGAACTCCCGGAGTTCATTCAACTGATGGCCGCCGAAACAGCCAGCGGAGCCGGGCTGGATGTGGTCATTGAGCGTGTCTCAAAAGGTCCTGGCCTAGCGCCTCTCTGGATGCGCAATGTGCTCGCCCAGGCACAGGGGCAGTCCCTTTTTGCCCCGCATAAAAACGACCCGCGCGGGTTGCTGCACTATGAAGCCGCGCGCAGCGGCGATGGGCACCTCATTGACCTGGCCGTGCAGCTCCGTTACGCCCTGAAAGGCCTGGAAACACGCTCCCTGCTGCAATCCCTGGCCAGGCGCTATGCCGATGACTTCGTCAGCCAGGCCAGCGTGCGGGCCAAGAAACTGGGCAACTCCCTGAGCGCCATTGCGGCCCTGTTCTTCTTTGTCCCCTTCCTGATCATCTTGCTGCTGGTCGTGGGCGTTCCCGTGTTTACCATGTTTTCAGGAGGCTGAACCCATGAACGATCAGCCCGATCCAATCATCCTGGTGGGAGGGGCTCTCACCATCCAAAATCTGGTGAAGCGGTATGCCTCTCTGAAAGGCTGGGAGCGGGTGCAGACCATTGAATCACCAGGGGCTGGGAATATGAAAAACTGGTCGCGCAGGACTGCCCAGGCGATCCTGGAACTGTCGAAGCCCGGCGACAAGATCCTGATCTTCCTGCCCGAGAGTCTCTATACCGGATGGCTGAAAACGCTGGAAGCCTCCGGACGGATTACCGCTATTCCACTTTTTGATCTGTCCGTCGCCCGGCAGATCACCACCCTTCATCGCTGGATCGCGGCGCTGGAATCCAAACCAAAGCCCCATGGCCGCTTCGCCAGGTTCCTGAAAAGACTCAAAGTACCCGCGTTATTAATCCAAAAATTCCTCCGCCGCAGTTCTCCAGCGCCGCAGCAAGATGAAAGCAGGAGGTCTTTTTAATGAAATTCGTAAGAAGTTCTCTGATCGCCCTGATTCTTGCCCTGACCGTGTTCGGCCTGGTTTCAGCCAGTTATACCGGACCGAATCGGACCACGACCATTACCACCTGGGAGAGACAGTATTGTAACTATCGTGCCACTGTCACAACTCCATCCGGTACCTGTTTCCTCACCTTGTACTTTTCGCCTGGCAGTTGCCCGGCTGCTTCGGGCCTGGCGGATTACTTCAACAATGCCCCC
>CAIKOL010000147.1 GCA_903829085.1 uncultured Anaerolineales bacterium
ACCCCGCAAACACCCCCATATCTTTACGACCATCCTGGCATCTCCCAAAGAGCCTAACTTTTTTTTGTGCCATTGCGGGAAAGTCGTGCTAGAATGGTTTCATGAAAACCAATCTCCTCGCCTATCTCCGTTTTCTCGTCATCCTCCTGCGCCTCAAACTGTTCAACCTGACCTCGCGTTTCCCGCCCCTGCCGGGCGGCGTGCTGGATGAGCAGATCGCCCTGCTGCGCCGGGGGCAGGCGGCGCTGGGTGAAACCCCGCTCGATCAAGCCTCCCCTGTCCAGGCGCGCCTCGACTTTCAAAATTCCTTTCCCTTGCTTAAAAGTATCGGCGGCACCTTCGAAAAAGTGGAGTCCGTGCGCGACCTGAACATCCCCGGCCTTGCGGGAGCGATCCCGGCACGCCTGTACCTGCCGGGCAAAGCGACAGGCTATCCACTCTTCATCCTGCTGCACGGGGGCGGCTGGGTAATTGGTGACCTGGACACGGCTGACAACATGGCACGCTTCCTATGCAAACATGTTGAATGCGCAGTGCTCTCGGTGGATTACCGCCTGGCGCCCGAACATCCCTTCCCCGCCGCAGTGGAAGATTCTTTCGCCGCGCTGGCGTGGGCCGTGGAACATGCCGCTGAACTGGGCATCCATCCCGGGCGGGTGCTGGTCGGCGGCGACTCGGCTGGCGGCAACCTGGCGGCAGTCGTGGCGCAGATGAGTCGTCAAAAAGGTGCTCCCAAATTGGCTGGACAGGTCTTGTTCTATGCAGCCGTGGATGGCGCTCACCTGGACACCCCTTCCTACCAGGAATTTGGCGGAAAACCGCTCGGGCTGCCGACTCGCGACGTGGAATGGTTCCTGGAACAGTACACACCCGACCCCAAAGAGCGCCTCAACCCGCTGGTCTCGCCGCTGCTGGCGGAAGATCTGGGCGGGCTGCCGCCCGCGCTGGTGGTGACGGCGGAGTTTGATGTTTTGCGGGATGAGGGCGAAGCCTATGCACGCCGCTTGCAGGCGGCAGGCGTGCAGGTCAAGCTGATGCGCTGCAATGGGATGCTGCACGGCTTCCTGAGCATGGTCGGGCTCATCCGGCGCGCCACGCTGTATTTTGAGCAGGTGGCGCAGGAAGTGAAGAAGATGGTTGCGTAGTTGGGTCGGCAAGAAATGAAAAAAGGCGCGGCAATCCTTCTCGGCATGTTCATTTTGATCGGTTGCAGCGGGCGACAACCGGCGATCGCCCTGCCAACGGCTCCCACCCCGGAACCGATTCCATCCGAAACTTCCGGGCTGACGGCGACCTCGACCACCTTGGGGGACTGGCTTCCCCAGGACCCCAAACCGAGACTTGATGGCTGCGATGACTTCATCGCCACGCTCCCGATCGATCAGGCGGGAGGGCTGACCCAGGAAGAACTCATCGGGCAGCTTTTCGGCATCTACCTGGATCGTTTCCATAAACCCAATCTGGGGAGCGTCTGCCGGCTGGTGGGTGCCTCCGTAGACAAGGTGACCCTCGACCAGAGGATCGCCTTCCTGGCCCAGGAACAAAACGTGGACGAGGTGGCCTGGGTGTATTTCTCGGTACAGGTCAGCTCGGTTTCGACCAACTGGGTCGCCGCAAATGGCGAACTGTCCGCCGATGGGTGGATTCGCCATAAGACCTTGATCGTCGGGGTTTAAAAAACCGGGCAGGACTATGCCTTGAAACTCATCGGGACCGGCCCATAATCCGGCCTGCGCGCGGCAAGTAAAAAATGCGGGATCCTCTCAAAGAGCGGGTCCCATTCTTCATTCATTTGTTAGCCTGCTCTTCAATAAAATAATGGCTGAAAAATTCACCGATCGGTAGGTCCAATGCCCGGACGAGTTTCAGAATGTTCTCGAGGGATACATTCCTTAATCCTCTTTCAATTTCCGCAAGAAATGCCGGGTTTAATGAAGATAACTCGGCTAATTTCTCCTGGGACATACCCAATTCCGTTCTTCGCTTAATGATTGCGTCGGCAAAGGTCAGCTTTGAATTATTCATGCCGGGATTATAAACGTTCTCGCCCGGCTGGACACCGGGCTTCAAAGTCCATCTGTCCGGGGTCCAAAATCTCATTTTCCCCGCAGGGGACCAGGTTTCGGCATCTTTCCGGCATGTACCTCCGACGACCGGTCCCTTTACAGGGATGATAAGTCGTCGGGCTCCGTTGCCCCAGGCTGACACGCACCCTGTCCGAACCCTGCACCCGTCTCCCTTTCCCCCTTGACAAATTAGAACATATATTCTAAAATATCCCCAAGGTCACGACCAGGGTTTTTTCCCTCGTCGTGTATTTTTATTTAATGCACTCACTCATCTGTTCCCTTTTCTCTGCTTTCCGCCTTCTGCTTTCCGCCTTCTTTTTTAGCTTTTTCGTGTTCTTTGTGGAAAATTCCTCCCGGGGCACAGTCCCGGTGCTCTTCCGGGGCGAAATCCATGAGCTCTTGCGGGGGTAGGTTGTTTGTTTTGCAAAAAACAACCTGCGCCCGAAAACTCATCCCTGTTGGATATATTAATAATGAAGAAGCCCTCGAATAAAAATCCACGGATCGGGCAGGTTGTTTGTTCCCTCGTTGTTCCGCGTATCAAACAACTGCCCCGGTGCTCTGGCGGGGTAACATCCCGGTGCTCTGGCGGGACAACTATCCCGGGTTCTTCGCCCACCCGGCAAGGATACTCGCAGTGGAAACCTTTTAAAAAGCTTCGCGCCCTTTGCGCCTTCGCGGTAAAAATGAACGCTTGTTAATCAACAACACCCAGGTTTCTTGACGCCTGCCAAAAGAAGGTTATACTATTACGAAGGATTACTCGTATTTCGAATAATCACTCGGAAATTTAAACCCATTCTTCTGGAACAACTGCCCCGCCTCCCGTGAAACCATGACCAGCCAACCCGCCCCTCTCCAGGAACCAACCCGCCGTGAACGCCGCATCCAGCGCCAGCAAAAGGCCATCATGGACGCGGCTGCCGGGCTGTTCGCCCAAAAAGGCTACCGGTCCACCACCACCCGGGATATCGCCGAGGCTGTCGATATCGGCGAGAGCACCCTGTACGGTTACTTTTCCGGGAAAAAGGAGATCCTCCAGGCCATCCTCTCCCAACAGGCCGGGGCGGTCGACTCGCTCTTGGTCCATCTCAACGAATTGGAAGACCGCCAGTCCTTCGCCGACCTGGTGGACCTCCTCATGGAAACGATCCTGGCTCGCCGGGTGTATAACCGGGTCCTGGTGGCCGAAGCCTGGACCGACGACGAAATCCTGCAGGCCTATGTGATAGAGAACTGGCAGCCGGTCATGCAGACGCTCCAGGACTTTATTTCCATGAAGACTGCCACCGGCGTATTCAGGCCGCTGGACCCCGCCCTGGGGGCGCGCATGATCGTGGCCTGTTTCATTGCCGCCATCCTGCCGGTCTTGCGCGGGGTTGAATCCCCTCCCTCCCCGGAGCAGCGCCATGCCCTGGCCGGGAGCATCGTTGAGATCATTTCCAACGGGCTTTATTTGCAGAAAGGCCAGGCATAGCCATGTTCCAGCGCATTTTTGCCATCATCCAGAAGGAATTCTCGCAGACCCTGCGCGACCGGGCCACCCTGGGGATCATCCTCAGCCTGCCCCTGCTGCAATTGATCATCTTCGGCTATGCCATCAACACCAATGTGACGCACATCCCCACCGTGGTGGCCGACCAGAGCCTGGACCATGCCAGCCAGGCCTACCTGGACGATATGGTCAACTCCGGCACCTTCGACATTATCGCCACCACCCTTGACCAGGCCGGCGCCGTCCAGGCCATCGATGCCGGGCAGGCGCGCGTGGCGATCGTGATCCCGCCCGACTTTGCCAGCCATGTGGAGCGCGGGGATGCCCAGGTGCTCATCCTGGTCGACGGGTCGGACCTTTTCACCTCCCAATCGGCCAACGCGGCCGCGGTCATCATCGGGCAGGAGCACGCCATCCAGATCGTCTATAACGAGATCGCCCGGGCCGGCACGCAGGCCTCCGGGAAGGCCCTGCCCGCCCTGGATGCGCTGGTGCGCGTGCTCTACAACCCCGACATGAAAGACCTGTGGTTCCTGATCCCCGGCATGGCTGCCATGCTGTTGCAGACGCAGTCGCTGGCGCTGACGGCCGCCGCGGTGGTGAAGGAGCGCGAGGTGGGCACCATCGAACAGATCCTGGTCACGCCCATCCGCCCGCTCGAGCTGATGATCGGCAAGATCGTCCCTTACGTCATCATCGCCCTGTTGAATATGCTTACCGTCATCGCCATCGGCATCTACTGGTTTGGCGTGCCGTTCCAGGGTAATTTCTGGTTGTTCATCGGCCTGAGCAGCATGTACGTCTTCAGTGGGCTGGGGCTGGGACTGCTCATCTCGTCGGTCTCGCAAAACCAGCGCCAATCCCAGCAACTGATCATGCTGCTGATGATGGTCAGCCTGCTGCTGGGAGGCTTCATTTTCCCGCGCTATACCATGCCGGCAGTCGTGCGCATCATCGGCAACCTGTTCCCCATGACCTATTTCGTGCCCATCGCGCGCGGCATCATCACCAAGGGCATCGGTTTCCAGGTGCTGGCGAGCCAGGTGC
>CAIKOL010000148.1 GCA_903829085.1 uncultured Anaerolineales bacterium
CAAGTTCCGCGCCATCAAGGTGTTCTCAAAATACCCATCTCTTTCCCTACTTCACGGAGATTCACAAAGTGCCAAAAAACATTCTTGCACAACAAGTAGAAAAATGTATAATGGAGGCAGATATTGGTAGCTATCCGAAAATTATTTGAGTGTGTGCGGCTTCGCCGCACACACTCAAAATGCGAACTTCTCTTGAATTTTCAAATAAATCCTTAATCCTTGCGTCATCATTGAAAAAGGCTTGGAAATCATAGAATGAAATCCCACACCGGAATCCTGCGCGAAGCGCGCCAACGCCTGCAAGAAAAGCATATTCCTGAGGATGCACAGGAACGCCTGCTGGAGCTGTTAAACCTGCTCCTGACCGTGATGGATGATGCCACGCTCCAGGATGGAGCCATTTCAAGGCACCTGGTGGATGCGCTGGCGGATAACGGCAACCTCCTGCTGTTGATCCAGCGCCAGGCAGCCGAGCTGGACGCCCTCAAGCGCATCACTCTGAACCTGACCTCCAGCCTGGACCTGCAGGAAGTGCTGAACGGTGTGGTCAAGGAAGCCATGCAACTGGTCAAAGACGCGCAGGATGCCCACATCTACCTGCTGAATGAAGACAGGCTGACCTTTGGCGCTTCCCTGAAAAGTGACGGCGCAAAGAACGTCCAGTACGCTGAACCACGCCCGGATGGATTGACCCGGGCGGTGGCGCGCGAGAAGAAGGTCATCATTGTCGAAGACATGGCAAACCACCCCATCTACCAGGGTAACCCGGAATCCTGGCGCGGTTCGATCATCGGCATTCCTTTAAAAATGGGCAACCGCCCGATCGGGGTGATGAACCTGGCGCGTACAGCCCAGGGGGAATTCAGCCAGTCTGAGATCCGCCTGCTGACCCTGCTGGCTGACCAGGCTGCCATCGCCATCATCAACGCCCGCCTGCATGAGGCAGTCAGCCACCTGGCGCTCAGTGACGCCCTCACCAAGATGCCCAACCGGCGGGCTTTGGATGAGCGTCTGGATAAGGCCATCGCTCAGTCCATCTATTCCGGGAATCCTTTCAGCGCGGTGATGATGGACCTGGATGGTTTCAAGAAGATCAACGATACCTACGGTCACGATGTGGGTGACGATGTTTTAAGACAGGTTGCCACTTCCATGGAAAAAGCCCTGCGCTCCACCGATTTCCTGGCCCGCTACGGCGGAGACGAATGGACGCTGGTGCTGACAGAGACGAACCTGGCCCAGGCGCAGGTGGTCATCCAGAAAATCCAGAACAGTTTGCGGCATAACCCCATCCCCCTGCCGGATGGCAAGGTCACCCAGATCAGCATTTCCGGCGGGATCGCCCTGTACCCGGAACACGCCGATACCGCCCCGGGCCTGATCCGCGCCGCCGATGAAGCCCTCTACCGGGCCAAGAAAAGCAGCGGGGGACAATTCCTGGTGGCCCACGACGGGGAAGACTGAGCTGGGGATTGGGCGATCATCCAGCAAGAACCATAGCTTGACATTCCAGAATATATGTTCTAAAATCCTCCTCTGGCGAGAAGGATTGCGTTCAGCCTCTGGAAGGGATTAATGGTTCCTCACTCGTTCCGCGCAACAAGCTCCTGCTCAATGGATGCTGGTTACACACCCCCCAATATTCCCCAACTGATTGCGAAGAGATATTCGTTCCTCGAATATCGCGTATTTGGTGACTTTAATTCGCACTGCAGCCTGTTGGGCAACCCAAACCACCTGATACCTGCTTACTGCATTCTGTTCCCTCATGGACGGCCTCTGTTTTGTTTTCCCGGGGTTATACTTGGCAGGAAACATGACCCCCTGAACCCTGGAGAATAAAAATGCCTCGTAAAGTAAAATTGATCTTCAACTCAACTGCCGATAGGAGCCAGGCCTGGCGGATCGCCAACGACTTGCGCCCGCTCGTCGCCCGCTACGGCCGGGCCGACTGGAGCGGCACGGTCTACCCCTCGCATGCCACCGAACTGGCTCGCCAGGCCGGGGAAGACGGTTATGACATGGTCATCGCCATTGGCGGCGACGGCACCGTGCACGAGGTGGTCAACGGCCTGATGCAGGTGCCGGAGGACAAGCGGCCCATATTGGGGATCGTCCCGGTCGGCTCAGGCAATGACTTTGCCCATTTCATTGGTCTGTCTGACAAACCGGATATTGCCCTGCAATATGCCCTGCAGGGGGAAGCGCGGCCGGTGGACCTGGTCCTGTTCTCAGACGAGACCGGCCGCCAGGAATATTTTGACAATACCCTGGGGATCGGTTTCGATGCGGTCGTCACCATCCGCTCGCACAAGCTGCCGGTGGTGCGCGGCTTCCTGATGTACCTGACCGCCGTCATCCAGACCATCATCACCAACTTCAACCCGATGCAATTGCATGTGGAAACCGATTCCGAGACCTGGGATCAATCCACGCTCATGCTGGCCCTGTGCAACGGGCCGCGCGAAGGGGGCGGCTTCCTGGTGGCGCCGCAGGCCCGTAATGATGATGGGCTGCTCGAATACGCCTCCATCTGCAAAGTCTCACGCCTGATGATGTTCCGCCTGCTGCCCGAAGTGATGAAAGGCACGCATGGGCGTTTCAAGCAGGTGCGCATGGGCACGTTCCACAAGATGACCCTCAGCTCAGACCGGGCGCTCTACATCCACGCGGATGGAGAGATCTACACCGGCTTCAGCACCGACATCCACAAGCTATCCATCGAACTGGTTCCCGGAGCGCTGCAGGTGATCCGCGTAGCATCTCAATAAACTGGGGAACGGAGGTGGCCCCAGCCTCCCCCAATTATTGAGAGGCTCCTGTTACACGGCTGAAAAAAGCCGGCAACGAGTACCGGGAAACGAGTACAATAGCAGCAGCCTCGGTTCTCCTTTTCTTCATCTCCTATGCCAAACCTCACCCAGAGTCTCCAGGGACGTGACATTGGTTTTCTGCGCATCGTGGCCCGCTTATGGGGGCTTGAACTGCTCGCCACCGATACCGAGGCGGCCTTGAGTGAACTGGTGCCTGCGCTGCTGGATCCCAAGCTGGTGGCCGAGATGGTTGAATCCCTGCCCGCCCAGGCGCGGGCTGCCCTTGATAGCCTGGGAAAGGCCGGCGGCAGGCTGCCCTGGGCGGGTTTTGCCCGCCGCTTTGGCGAGATCGGCGAGGCCGGTCCAGGCCGGCGCGACCGGGAGCTGGTCTACCTGCACCCGGAATCCGGGGCGGAAGTGCTCTTCTACCGGGCCTTGCTGGCGCGGGCTTTTTTTGACCTGCCCGCCGGCGCCCAGGAATTTGCCTATATCCCGGATGATTTACTTCCAATTGTTACCCACGCAGGACCCGCAGGGGAAATAGAAAAGAAGCTCCTGCCATTGGGGATCGAACCGGGCGCTGAGCCCATGGGGCGCCCGGCTACGCCCAAGGAGCGCCTCCAGCCCCTGGCGGCCTGCGACCGGCTGCTGGATGATGCCACCAGCCTGCTGGCTGCCCTGCGCATGAGCCTGCCGCCCCCGGAGACGCGCATCCCGGCCCGGGTACTGACGGATTTTCTGTCATCCGCCGGGGTCATCGTGGAAGGGAAACCGCAGGTCGAGCCGGTGCGCACCTTCCTGGAAGCCCCCCGCCGGGAGGCGCTGGAACACCTGTTCACGGCCTGGCTGGAGAGCGAGACCTTCAATGAACTGCGCCAGGTTCCCGGGCTGGTGTGTGAAGGGGATTGGCAAAATGCAGCCCGCCTTACACGCGCCATGTTGTTGAGGCTTCTCACCCGGGTACCCGATAACAAGTGGTGGAGTCTGCCGTCCTTCATCCAGGATATCAAAGCGAAAACCCCCGATTTCCAGCGCCCGGCGGGGGATTACGATTCCTGGTTCATCAAGCGTGCCTCGGATGGCCTGTACTTGCGCGGCTTTTCCAACTGGGAGTCGGTGGACGGCGCGTTGATCCGCTACCTGGTCACAGGGCCATTATTCTGGCTGGGGAGGATGGAACTGGCATCCCCGCTGGAAGGAGATATGATAACCGCGTTCCGGGTTGTGTCGAACGTTGAACAGCAAACGCTGGAACTCCGGCTGTCTGCTTTCGAAGAAAAAGGAAAACTGGCGGTCAATTCCAACGGCAGGATCAGTGTGCCGCGTTCCACTCCGCGGGCGGCGCGCTACCAGATCGCCCGCTTCTGCGAATGGGAGCAGGAAAAAGAGGCTGAGTACCGTTACCGTGTTACCAGCGGGTCTTTGAGAAAAGCCGGGGAACAGGGATTGAAGGTCAGCCAATTACTCAGCCTGCTGGCGAAGAACGCCGCGGCGGAGATCCCGCCGGCCTTCGTCAAAGCGCTCAAACGCTGGGAGCTCAACGGCAGCGAAGCCCGGGTGGAAGTGCAGACCGTTCTGCGGGTCAGCCGGCCGGAATTGCTGGAAGAACTGCGCAGCTCGAAAGCGGGGCGTTTCCTGGGCGAGCCGCTCGGCCCGGTGACGGTGGTGGTCAAGCCGGGGGCGCAGGCCAAGGTGCTGGCTGCGCTGGCCGAGCTGGGGCTGCTGGCGGAGGGTGGGGACCCAAATGACAATGGAAAAACAAACTGATTTTGATGTAGAGGTTCTGGCTGATAAAACAGTCGAGAAGCTGAAGGTAACAACAGGGCAGGTAATCTGGATCTGGGCAAATGTCTATTCTTTGGACCTGATCGAGGCTCTTGCGTTCCGCATTCGCGCCTGTGGTGCGTTCTGGACGCTGCGACTTACCAGTGAGCCTTTGCTCCGCAGGATCGGGATGAATGTACCTGAACCCTACCTGTCACTGGTACCCGAACACGAAATCCGCTGGCTGGACGATATAGACGCGATCATTGAAATTCGTGATCACCCCGCGATGATCCCGGATGTGCCTTTGCCGCGCCGGCGGGCTATGGGAACCGAATGGTTAGCCTTGATCGATGCTGCGGCTCGCAAAGGGGTTCGGCGTTTGATGGTATTTAATCCAACTGCCTCACTGGCGTTGGCTTATCAGTTGCCTTTAGAGGAATTACGCCACAGGTTCTGGCGGGCGGTTAACGTTGATTGCGACCTCCTGGATCGTCAGCAGGAAAAAATCCAAAAAGTGCTTCAAGAGGCACGGGATGTTTCCATTACTTCGAAGGCAGGAACCAATTTGCGTATGCGGGTGGATCAACGTCCCGTATGGGTGGATACCGACAGCATTCCGTATGGTGAGGTATATGTTGCACCGCATGAGGATTCTGCCAATGGACTGATGGTCATCAACAAGGCATTCTTTCGGGGGAGAGCGGTGGATAATTTTCGGCTCACGTTTCTGGCCGGACGGTTGGTGGAAGCAATTGCTCCCAACCCTGACGATACCCAGGCATGGCAGGAAGTAATGGATGCCTCCAATGGCGACAAGGATGTGATTGCAGAACTTGGGATTGGTGTAAATCCGGGCGTGACGGAACCGACTGGCAATATTTCCCTCGACGAGAAGATTGGCGGCAGCGTTCATATTGCAGTTGGCATGAATGACCGTTTTGGGGGAAGAAATAAATCCAACCTGCATCAGGATTTTGTCATTCTCAGGCCCACGCTTTGTCTTGACGGGGAAATTGTGATTGAGGAGGGTGCTTTCAAGGTGTAAAAATGGAGGTTGTCACCAGTGAAATATGACAACCATTTTGTTTCCAGTGACTATAATAAGTTTGTCAATTCCACAAGGAGAAACCTATGTCCAAAACTGACTGGATCACGCAGGAACTCGAAGACCTGAAGGCGAAAGGCCTGTATAACCGCATCCGCACCATCGGCTCACCGCAAGGGGCCTGGCTGGTGGTGGATGGCAAAAAAGTACTCAACTTCTGCTCGAACAATTACCTGGGTCTGGCGAACCATCCGGGCCTGGTGGCAGCGGCCAAGAAAGCCGTGGATGAAATGGGGATTGGCCCGGCAGCGGTACGCACCATTGCCGGGACGATGACCCTGCACTTGGAATTGGAGAGGCGGCTGGCAGCCTTCAAGGGTGTGGAAGCCGCCATCACCTTCCAGAGCGGATTCGCTGCCAACCTGGCGACCATCCCGGCGCTGGTGGGCAAAGAGGATGTCATCTTCTCGGACCGGCTGAACCACGCCAGCATCATCGATGGCTGCCGTCTCTCCGGTGGCAAGATCATCCCGTACGAGCACTGCGACGTGGCTTCGCTGGAAGCGGTCATCCAGGAAAACCTGTCCCAGTTCCGGCGCGCCATCATCATCACCGACGGCGTCTTCAGCATGGATGGGGATGTGGCTCCGCTGGATAAGATCTATGAAGTAGCCAAAAAATACGACCTGCTGCTGATGGTGGACGATGCCCATGGGGAAGGAGTGCTCGGCAGGGGCGGGCGCGGCATCGTGGACCACTTCGGCCTGCATGGGAAGGTGGACGTGGAGGTGGGGACAATGTCGAAGGCCTTCGGAGTGGTCGGTGGCGTGGTGGCGGGGACGCCGGTGATCGTGGAATGGCTGCGCCTGCGCGGCCGCCCGTTCCTGTTCTCCTCGGCAGTCACCGTACCCGACGCGGCAGCCTGCATCGCCGCCATCGACATCCTGGAAGCTTCCACCGAGCTGGTTGAGCGCCTGTGGGAGAACGCCAGATACTTCAAGGCTGAAATGAAAACATTGGGCTTTGATACCGGTCTGAGCACCACGCCCATCACCCCGGTCATGCTAGGAGAAGCGCCGCTGGCCCAGCAATTCAGCCGTGAACTTTTCGAGACAGGCGTGTTTGCCATGGCGCTCGGTTATCCGACCGTCCCGCAGGGCAAGGCCAGGATCCGGGTGATGATCTCGGCTGCGCATGCCCGGGCCGACCTGGACAAGGGCCTGGAGGCCTTCGCACAGGTGGGGAAGAAACTGGGAGTAATCTGAAAAAACATTTCGCGGCGTGAATTTATTTATTGGAGGCAGTCATGCTCATTTTTACCCCGGAAGATCTGGTCAAAATCCTGATCGCAGTCCTGATTGGTGGAGTCATCGGTCTGGAACGCGAAATGCACTCCAAGGCTGCCGGCCTGCGTACCATCACGCTCATTACCATCGGATCGACGATGTTCACCATCCTGTCCGTAAGGTCTGGTGACCCTGCAACTGCCCGTATTTCTGCCAACATTGTCACCGGGATCGGTTTCCTGGGTGCGGGAGTGATCCTGTTCGCGGAGGGCAAGCTCAAAGGCCTGACAACCGCCTCCTCCATCTGGGTGGCGGCCTCCCTGGGGATGGCCGTTGGAATTGGGGAATATGTGCTGGCATTGGTGACAACAGCCATCGTTATCATTGTCCTGGCCGTCTTTGCCCGTTTCGACCAGCTGGTGGACCGCTTTGGTCGGGAAACGCGCACTTATGAAATCGTCTACTCAGGACGGGAGGAAAAACACGAAGAGCTGGAAGGCCTTTTCCTGGGCTGCCAGATGCGGATGCGGAACCGGAAACGACTAAAACGGAACGGGGAAATGGTCAGTGTTTGGGATCTGGAAGGACGCGCCCGCGACCATCTTTGCCTGACCGAGAAATTATTGGCCGATAAAGAGATCAAGGATCTCAAGTATTAGAGGTACAAGCGGGGCGGATACAGTCCGCCCCGCTTGTTTATAATTTGCGGGTCTTCAAGAAGATCTCCGTCCAGGCCCGGGAATATTCGCCCCCGGTGCCGTCATCCCCCAGGTCCCACCAGGATGAGAGCAGGCTGTGACAGGCCGCCCAGGCCAATAACCGCTGACGGTCGAAGCCCATTTGCTCCGCCAGGATGGCAACGCGGCGCTGAGTCCGCTGAATGGATTCGGCTTCATCCAGATCCTTCCCCCACGGATTTATCAAGAACGGCCCGGCCTCGTATTCAGCCGGTCCAACCACACCCTTGGGGTCAATAACCAGCCAGCCGCGTTCGGATGAAAGGATATTGAAATGGTGAAAGTCGCCATGCAGCAGCACCTGGGGGCGGTCTTCAGCAAATAACTCAAGGATCAGCCCCTCAATGATCGCGACGGTTCTTTCGGGGAAAGGTCCCGTCCCGCCGTTGAAAAGCGGGCGCAATCCCTTCAATTCATCAAACCAGCCGCGCAAGGAAAGGAAGCCCTCTCCAGCAGGCGCCGGGCGCTGGATGGCTTTCATTACACCGGCGGCGATTTCGGTGGCGCGCTCATCGTCCTCGAGCGTAGCGAGCAGTGTGCCGGGATGGAGGCGTTCCAGCAGGAGCCGGCCCTGCCCGGGGTCAGCTTCCAACAAGCGGCAGGCACCCTGCCCGGCGTAGAGGCGCAGGGTATTGATCTCGCTGGACAGTTCGCGGTCCGGCACGCCGAGTTTTAGAACGGCGGGCGTACCATCTGCCCTGGTGACCGCGCAGACGTAATTATATGAAAGCAGGAAGGGTTTACCGAGGGTCAACTCCCAGGTTTGGGCGGCAGTCTCCAACAGGGTGGGGAGGTCAGCCAGGAAACGACGGCCACGCTCACCGAATGCCTGGTTGATATTGTTGACAAAAGCAGGCGGAAGTTTCATAGTTTTAGCAGGAAGACCTGGGGGTCTTGCAGAAAATCGCGCATCAGCCGGACATGCTCCAGGTCGTCAAAGAACACCGGCTGCAGCCTGCCGTGGTCGAAGTTCAAGATGGAAGCGCCTGGATATGCCATCAGGATGGGCGAATGGGTGGCGATGATGAACTGCCCATTTTGCGAGATCATGTTCTTGATGGCTACGATAAGCGCCAGTTGCCGTAAGGGAGAGAGCGGGGCTTCGGGTTCGTCGAGCAGGTACAAGCCGTCGGGCACGAAACGCGACTGAAACAGGGTCAGGAAGCTCTCGCCGTGTGACCGGGTGTCCAGCCCCTCGCCATAGTGCTGGCGCAGGTCGCCCAATTCATGGGCATAACTCATTCTTGCCTGTTCGCGGGCGAAATTGCTGCGGTCTTTATATTCGATGTCAACGTTATGCAGATCGGATTCCATCTCCGAGCGCATCTGGTTGAGACGTTTGGCGTAACCGAAGAAGTCCTCGGCACGCAGGAAGAAGCCCCGGTGGGTGCGCTTTGTCCAGGAGAGTTTGAAATACTTCGCCAATTGGCGGGCATGGGTGAGACTTTTGTCACTGCGGGTGTTTTCGCTGCCCACCACGATCATCTC
>CAIKOL010000149.1 GCA_903829085.1 uncultured Anaerolineales bacterium
AGGGCCTGGGCGGGGGTGACAGCCGGGTAGGCGTCCCAAAAGGCCAGCAGGAGGGGGACGCGCTGTGTGGGAGGCAGTGCGTCTGAGCGAACGGGGACAGTTTCATCCGCCGGAGCGGGATCTCCGGGAGTGTAGGATGTGACTTGCAGGGTGAAAGCCTGGGGGATATACCGGCGGTTGAGACGGATGGTGACGGTGTCCAGCCACGGGTCGCGGATGAGGCGGGGAATAATGTTGGCATTTGGAGGTGTTACACCTGGCAGGCCGTCAGCAGGAATATCGATTTTCAGATCCCAGGGATCCCCGCCGGGTAGAGTGTCAAGCCTGATCTTCAGGTGGTAATCCGGGGTGAGGGGCAGGTCAAGCAGGTCGACCCGGATCTCGAGGTCAAAACCGATGTTGCGGGTATAGACTGCCAGGATGTCAGTGGAGGGGGTTGGAGTATTATCCAGCGGGTCGAGCAGACGCAGGTCAGCAACCGTCCAATCCCGGTAAGGAGAAGCAGGCACGCAGGCAGAGACCGGCAAGAGACAAAGAATCGAAAGCAGAAGGAACCAGTTTTTCAGGGATAGGGAAGGGCGGGAGGCCATGTGCATGATCTATCCAGATGCGGCTATGGGTTATTCTGCACAACCAGGGTGTAGACCACCAACTGCAGCCCAGCTCCTGCAACAGGGGTTAAACTCATCCGGTAAACCTGACCCACGGGGAGCAGGATGGGTATTCCAGCGTCGCCGCAGGCCAGGGTGCCCCAACCGGAAAGGAGGCTGCTGCCCTGCCAAAGTTCCACTGTCAAAGTGCCATTACCGGCACACTCCAGGCTGAAGACCAGGTGGGCATGTGTGCCACTGGCAGAATAGGGTGTGAACGCGACCCAATCTTTGTCATCGCCCTGTGGCGTGGAAACCTGGCTGGAATAGGTGAACTTATGCGTGCCCGTGGCCGAGAAAATGACGTTGATGGCGGGATTGGCAGATGAATCGCCATCGGGGGAAGCCGGACCGAGCGTGGGCGTGGGAGGCAGGACCGTCCCGGGAGGCGTGCTGGCAGCACCAGGGGTGACCAGGTTACCATAATCATCCAGCACCGGCAGTTCAACGGTGGACTCCACCTGGATATATTGCGAGGTCACCCAGCCATGACCGCCAGGGCCGGCAGGGTACTCCACCTGGAACCAGGAAGCAGTGGTGTTCTTGCCAGTCAGGAAGACAATAACACCCGCTTCAAGCAAGCCGAGTGAATTAAAGGTCGTGCCCGGGCCGCTGCGAACGTTCAGACGCTGGATCACGCGCCCGGTCGGGCCGGTGGGAGTTGGGGTGGCATCCAGCGGGACCTGGCTGCCTGCTGCGAGAGTGACATATTGGGAGGTCACCCAGCCGCGACCCTGTGGGGCGGACGGATAGAGGATCTGGTACCAGGTTCCCTGGCTGTCGCGGGCGGCGACCTGGACTTTTGCCCCGGCTTCCAATTGGCCGAGCGAATCGAAGCTGGTACCCGGACCGCTGCGGACGTTAACCTTGAGGGTGAGAATCCCGTCAATGAGCAGAGGGGTGACGGTCAGTGTTGGCTGCAGGGGGGTGATTGTATGGGTGGGTGTTTCAGTGGGTAACAGCGTCGGGGAGGCGGTGAGCGATGGGGTGGCGGGAGGTTCAGGTGTGCCGCAGGCGGCGGCGAGCAAGCCGAGCACTGTCAACAGCAAGGTGAGTTTCTTCATCGGCTGGATTGTAATGCTTCTTGCTTGAATCTGTGTAGCACGTTGGTTGAATACAAAAGCCAGCCGTTGCGGGCTGGCTTTAGGGGTTCACAGTTAAGTCGTCAACCAGCCTCAGGGAGTGACGATGGTGGCCGAATTCAGGATCGAGTCAAAAGCAGGCTGGAATTGGGACCATTCAGTTTGAGGACAGACGCCAAAGAAGAGAATGATCTCATCGTTGCGTAGAAGGGCAATGAGATAGGCTGAGGAGGAACTGCCAGTGCTGTCGGCGAGCGTATAGACGCCTGAGGCGGCCGGATATCCGCTCAAGGTGAAAGTGCGCAGGTTTTGGCCACCACTGATATTGGTAAAATAGCTCGCAGCCAGGTAATCCACTACATTTCCCATCGAACTTGCATCCACGGTGAACGAGATGTCACTGGTTGCCACGACATTGGTCAGGACAGCCATGGCAGCCCCGTTCTGGGGGGCATTCGATGAGTTATTTAGAATATCCGTCGAAGAGGCGAAGATAAGCATGTAGCCGTTGGTGGCATCGCCCGATTCTGAATAAACCCAGGTGGTCGGATAGGTCAGGCTGATCCCGGCGCCAGGGTTGTTATAGAATAAACCGGTGGGCGTAGGGGTGGGAAAGAGATCGGAAATAATGGGAATATCCTGCCGGAAGACGTAGACCCCTGCAAGAATGAGGCAACACAGGCAAAGAACAACTGCGCCAATTGCCAGGCCGATCCACAAACCTTTACGGGAGGAACGGGGAGGAGGCGGCGGGGGCGGCGGTGGGGGGTAGGATTGGGCATAATCGGGCATGGGTTCCATGATTGCTTCTCTCCTTATTGTGGAAAAGATCAAGTATCAATTGCGAATATTCTAGCATAAAAGAGGCTGAACACCTTCACTCAAATTGTAGGCTCTTTGGGAATCTCCGTGAAGGGAAA
>CAIKOL010000150.1 GCA_903829085.1 uncultured Anaerolineales bacterium
AAATTCTGGACCGGCGGGCTCGCCAACCCGCTGGACGCCATCGAACAGTTCTCGTACCTGCTGTTCCTCAAGCAGCTCGAAGACCGCGAGAACACCGCCGAACGGCAGGCCAAACGCAGGGGGGAAACCTACCAGCCCAGGCTCCCCAGGGACATGCGCTGGAGCTACTGGAGCCAGTTGAAAGCCGAGCAGGCCCTCGACCACCTCAAGAAGCAGGTCTTCCCCAACATCGTCAATCTGGCCCCTGCGGGTGAGATCAATTCATTCGGGCAGTACATGAAGAACGCCGAGTGCAAGATCAGCAAGCCCTCCCTGCTGATCGAGGCCTGCCGGCTGATCGACCAGATGGACATCTCCGGGCAGAACCAGGACGTGCAGGGCGACCTGTTCGAGTACATGCTCAACCACCTGAACATCTCCGGGCGCAACGGGCAGTTCCGCACGCCGCGCCACATCATCCGCATGATGGTGCAGATGACCGACCCGCAGCCGCACGAGCGCATCGGCGACCTGGCGGCCGGCACGGGCGGGTTCCTGGTCAACGCCTACCAGTACATGCTCGAAGCGCACACCTCCCCCGCCATCCTGGAGTATGACGAGACCGGTTTCCCGCATCACCTGATCGGCGACCAGCTCAGCAGGGCAGAGACCCAAGCGCTGCAGTCGCCCAAGGCCTTGCGCGGCTTCGACAACGATTCGGGCATGACCATGCTGCGCATCGGTTCGATGAACCTGATGCTGCACGGGCTGGAGTCGCCCCAGTTCTTTTACACCGACACGCTCTCGAAGGAGTTCGAACAGAGCAAGGAGTACGACCTGATCCTGATGAACCCGCCCTTCAAGGGCGCAGTGGACAGAAACGATGTAGCTCCGAGCCTGCCCGACGATACCACCAAGAGCGAACTGCTCTTCCTGCACCTGGTCCTGCGCGCCCTGGATATGGGCGGGCGCGCCGCCGTGATCGTGCCGGATGGCGTGCTGTTCGGCTCCAGCCGGGCGCACGTGGAGACCCGCCGCAAGATCATCGAGGAGAACCGTCTCGACGGCGTCATCTCCATGCCTTCGGGCGTGTTCAAGCCCTACGCCGGGGTCAGCACCGCCATCCTGTTCCTGACCCGCGGCGGGCGCACC
The DNA here is from genome assembly GCA_903829085.1 of uncultured Anaerolineales bacterium. Taxonomy (GTDB): domain Bacteria; phylum Chloroflexota; class Anaerolineae; order Anaerolineales; family Villigracilaceae; genus UBA877. Next base: position 1,132 of record CAIKOL010000150.1, read on the forward strand.
GAGCGCATCTGGTTCTACGACATGGCCCACGACGGCTTCTCGCTGGACGACAAGCGCACGCCGGTGGCGGAGAATGACATTCCGGACGTGGTGGAGTGTTGGAAGCAGCGCAAGGATCAGCCGTTCGTGGAGAGCAGAGACCAGAGAATTGCAGCGTTGCGCAAGCAGTTGACCCCCTTGAAAGAGGACCGCTTGAAACTGCATGCGGAGCTCAACCGGCTGCAATTTGAGAATGCCATTGATCCCGAACCTAATATCGTCCCGAAGGTGGGTGCTGATCAACCTGGTCGTTCGGAGCAAACCTTCGGGACGCTTGACAGTGCCTCCCCCAAATCCAATATCGTCCCGAAGGTGGGTGCTGATCAACCTGGCCGCGCGGAGCAAACCTTCGGGACGCTGGCTGGGATGGAGGGGGTCGATCTGGCTGCCTGCCAAAGCCTGCTCTCCGCTCTCGATGCCCGGATCGCTGCCCCGCAATCCGAACTTGACCGGCTCACGCGCCAATTCTGGGTGGAGAAAGAACTGGTGAAAGCCCACAAGTACGATCTCTCCGCCAGCCGCTACCGCCAGGCGGACAATGATGAGATGTATCACGAATCCCCGCAGGCAACACTGGAACGCCTGTCGCGCCTTGAGCAGATTATGGTGAAGGAAATCAAGTCGCTTAGTGAGTCGTTGAAATAATGCCAAATCATTGGAACTTACCCAAAGATTGGGAATGGGTAAAAATTGGTGATATGAGCGAGTTGGTGAGTAAAGGAACAACACCAACTACACTTGGCATTTCATTTTCTTCAAGTGGTATACCATTTTTAAGAGCTGAAGATGTTGTTGGCGAAGCAGTCAATCCAAGGTCCGTAAAATATTATATAGATAAGAAAACACATAAAATTATTTTAGGGCGTTCTCAACTTAAACCTGGTGACTTCTTGATTACAATTGCTGGTTCATTGGGCAGAGTTGGTTATGTTCCTGCAAATGTGCCAGAAATGAATTGCAATCAGGCAGTTGCTTTTGTTCGTTTAAAACCGAATTCCATTGATATGAATTACCTTCTTTTTGTCTTTCAATATGAACACATAACAAGGCAATTATTGGAAAATAAAAAAGTTGGAACAATTGGCAATTTGAATCTTGAGCAAATCCGAGATTTTGCAATCCCCCTCCCGCCCCTGCCCGAACAACGCCGCATCGCCGCCCTGCTGAG
>CAIKOL010000151.1 GCA_903829085.1 uncultured Anaerolineales bacterium
GTTTTTCCCTGCCAGAGGAAAATAACATGTTCTCCTTCGATGACAGGATTGCCTATTGTACGAGCCATGGCAAGTAATGGGTGGGTAGGCACGTCAGCGTCCCTTCCTTTGGGTTTCAAGCCATTTCAGGATATCTTTGCGGTGCTCTTTATAATGCCAATTTGTGTTTGCAGCAATCCCCGTCCACAGAGGCCCCAACGGCCAGGTTTCGGCGTGGACGGTTTGCAGTTGATCCTCGCTCAGGCTTTCGGCAAGAGCCAGGGAATCCCAATAGGATTGGCGAAACTCCTCGAGCACCCTGCTCAAGGGAATATCCTTGACGCGCCCATAAATTCCTGCGTTCATCTTTTCGATGTCCCACGGTTCGGGCGTATCCGGTTTTTCGCCTCGGCCGAGGCTGTGTGTCCAGTCGATCATCCACCGTTCCCAGGCAGAGATGTGGGCCAGCGCATCCTTTACGCTCCAATCGCCGTCCACGCCGGGCAACAGCATTTGAGCGTGTGTGAGACGAGCAAGCGTTTCTTCAAGCAGGCCGCGTTCGGATTGAATCTGGTCGAGAAGGCTGGACTTGGTCATTATTTCGGATTGATCGTTCACAGCTGATCTCCAAATAAAGATTCTGATTAATTAAATGGCCTTCAATAATTTCTTACCAAATACTGCCGGTTCACTGCGCTCGATGACCAGTTCCCTGGCCTGGTGGAATTTCATAAAGTCGCGCATGGCGCTGGCAACATCCTTGACAAGTTCTTCATCCGCTTTGAGGCCAGGTTCCAGGTACAATGCGCGCAGGATCATTGTGCCGGTTTTGCGATCGAGTTTTGGGTCGAAACGTCCCACCAACCGGTCTTTATGCAGGATCGGCAGGCAGAAATAACCATAGATGCGTTTCGGGGCTGGCAGGTAGCATTCAAGCGATCGGTGAAACCCCCAGAACATCTCATCCCGGCGGAAAGCCCAAAACAGGTTATCGAATGGACTGAGGAACGTCGTTCGTCGTGCCCAGGCGGCGCCGTCGGCAGCCTGTTCCAATAACGGCAGGGTATCGCGATGGATGACCAGTTCAGCTTCAGTTCCGTTCTCCAGTCTTCCTGTGACCTGGACCAGGATGCCTTCCTTAACCAGCGCTTCAACGATTGGACGAGATTTGGTCACCTTCATCCATGTATAGTCGCCAGCTTGCCTTGCTGTACAAATTCCCAATGCTTTTGCACCGCGCTCGATCCAGAAACGGTCCCGCTCCAAGGAGGTTGGTTCATTTGTATCCACCCAACCAGGTAGAACGCGCCCGGTCAGATCGTAGACGCGCTGGAAGTGAACCCGGTTGGCGATCATCAGCTCGCCAAATGCATAAAGGTATTCCAATGCAACTTTGGCTGGGCGCCAGTTCCACCAGGTGCCACCTTTGTGACCATCCGACTCGAAATTGCTTACTTTCAGCGCTCCCTCCACGCGGATGCGTTCCAAAACATGGGCAACGAAATCCTTTTGAACCAGGTCATTAAGCCAGCGGTTGTACCCTGTGGTGGGATGTTCGCGTAAATTGCGCTGGCGCGGCATCTGGAAACGATATTCTGCCAGCGGGATGAGGGTGGCTGCGTGCTGCCAACCTTCAAAAAGGCGACGTTCCGGGCCAAAAACCAGGGCATCGAGATCTTCGGGTGGATAGGTACCGATCCGACTCCATGGCACCAGATAATGGCTGCGCCGCACCATGTGAAGCGTGTCGATCTGCACACAACCTGCCTGGTTTACGACCTGGTAAAGAGCATCAGAGGTTGCCAACGGCTCGCTGTCATTGGCAGTGTGCAGGTTCTGGGCGTAAAGCGCAACGGTGCGCAGCGCGGAGGCAGGATAGACGGTCATCCTGCTCCGATGGAGATTCGCATGGGGTGAAGTTCCGCCACCATGACATTCTTCTCCACACTGGGATCAGCGAACATGAAGGCATTGGCGGCAGCCTCGTTTTCAGCACGGAAGACCACCAGGCCGAATGTATCGTCGGTGCAAGGGCCAGCCAGCAGGACAATTCCTGCAGCCGCAGCAGTTTTGAGATAGGCGAAATGCTCATCCAGGATGGTTTGTTCCACCGGGGTGGGGGTCTCAAAAAAACCGTGACGGAGCGGATGGATCAGATAAAGGTATTCGGCCATATTCAATCCGAGAACGATCCCGACCAGGTCTCAAAGGAGCGGCCCTGGCGTTCATCGTCATTATAAAAGGCCAGGTAAGTTAATACCTGGTATGGGATAAATTTCTGTTCCTCCGGCTTGTTGATCGCCAGGTCAAAGTAGGTATGCCAGGTACCGGAGTTGATATACATTTGATTGGTTGGATGGAGCACACCTGGGAAGGAATCCAAAGGAACCACCTCGTGATGGTGGGTATGCCCATATACAATATACTGGGCTCCGTGATCCAGAAAGGCTTCTTCTTTCAAGGCGTGGCGGGCAAAGGTGATATTCTCAGATCCGAATCTTTTCCGGATCCAGACTACCAGGCTGTCTATCGTCTTGAATGAGACGCGATCGGTCAAATGGATCGCAACTTCCAACCCATCCACTGCATCCAATTTAAAAGGTATATCCGCGTCCTGAACGAATTTTAATTTCAAAAATTCGTTACACATCCCGTTCCACAAGTATTTAATTTTCTTCTGTGCAGCCTCGGCAACGTTATTTTGACGCAACTGGCTGCTGATCCATAACGGCGTGGCGAGCGCCGGGCGGACATTTACCAGTTCACGCAAACTCTCTATGAAGCTTGGCGGAAGTTCGCTTCCCAGTTGCTGCCCGACGACGACAGGGAACCGATTCAGGATCTCGATTGCGAAGGCATCTCCCAGGCTGGACGCATTGCGGCCTTTTCCCTGGTCAAAATTGAAAGAATCATACAGATCACCATGTTGGGCATAAACCTTGTAACGGCGCAGCAAAGCGGATAGTTCGGCCGATTCTTTGAGTTCGTGTGGAAAAGGAGCTTTTGAATTAAAAAGCCCGAGAGCCTCAATGAGCGACCCCCGGATATCGTCAAAAGCTGGACCGGGCAGGTGATAGTACCAATCATGATTACCTATCATGTAGTGCAAGCGAACCTTAACGGGGATTTCGCGTGCGTTATTATCGATGCGGCCGTGCCTGGTGGCTGGAGGCAGGGTGATACTTGCTTGTGACAGCCTTTTGAGGATCTTGATCGATTCCAGGTTGTTCTTCAGGATTGCCTGGGTGATAGCGGAGAGTTTGGCAGCATATTCGGGAGCTCGAAAGTCGGTCCAGGGGCGCACATAGCCAGGTTCAGAGGGATTCTTCTCCAGCCATAAGGTCGAATGCAGCGGATCGAGGATATCCCCTAATAAAAGGATATCGATGGTTTCCACTGGTCGGTATTTTCCATCCGTTCGCAGGGATGCGTTGTGGGCCAGTTCTCTCAACCGGTCAGCAAAAAGTTGGAAGGCTGTGGAACTGATTGGTTTTCCACAGGTCCCATCCCCGAGATGAATATCGCTGACAATAATCAGCATGACGAACCTCCAGAAAAGACTTCGGTACCATGTAGAATGCGTGAATATTCTGTAGCGATGTACTCGATTATTATAGCCTGATTATTAACGAGCTGGCGACAGGTGTTTTTTTAAATGGGTGGGTAGGAAGAAGAGTAAGCAGGAGAATTGGTAGTCAAGGGATGCGTCAGGTGGAGGCTCGACCAGGGTTTCCGGAAGACCACCGGGATAGTTACTTATTCCGCGGAACAACGGAGGAACAAACAACCCGATTTGTCAAACAGGAAAAGGGAAGAGCACAGCACTTCAGGCAACCAAGTCCCTTGGCAGGGCGATTCAAAAAAAGGTGGTTCTAAGAGACATAATATTCCGGATGCCCGGCAGGAGTCGCCGGGCATCCGGAATTTGTCTGATTATGATCGGGGAAATTACAGCGTGTAGGCTTCCTCTCCGAACTCGCCTTCGTCCAGGCCTTTCTCTTCGATTTCGTCGGGCACGCGGACGGGCATAAAATGACCCTGGATCTTCAAGATCAGCCAGGTAACACCGAAAGCGTAGACGATGACGATCAGGGCGGCCAGAAGCTGGACGCCAAACTGGCGCACGTTGCCTTCGATCAGACCGCTGACACCATTGACTGCCCTGGCGGCGAAGACTCCCACCAGGATGGTCCCCAGGGTGCCGCCAACCCCGTGGCAGGCCCATACATCGAGGGCATCATCCCAACCCCACTTGGCGCGTAATTGGATAGCGCTATAACATACAAAGCCGGTAATCACTCCAATGACCGCCGCCGCCCAAGGTTGGACGTAACCGGCTGCTGGCGTGATGGATACCAGGCCGGCGACCGCCCCGGTCATTGCCCCAGTCATGCTGGGTTTGCCTTCATGGGTCCAGGAGATCAACAGCCAGGTGACCATCGCCAACGAAGCGGAAATATCCGTATTGACGAAGGCGAGCGAGGCTAAGCCATTGGCTGCCAGGGCGCTGCCGCCGTTGAATCCGAACCAGCCGAACCAGAGCAGACCGGCGCCAAGTGCAACGTAAGTGATGTTATGGGGCAGTACTTTTTCCTTTGGCAGGAGTTTGCGTTTCCCAACGATAAAGACCGAAGCCAGGGCCGCAAACCCGGCGCTCATGTGAACGACAATGCCGCCGGCGAAATCAACCACCCCGAGCTTAACGAGCAGGCCGCCTCCCCAGGTCCAGTGGGCGAGCGGTAAATAAACGAGGATGCTCCAGAAGACCAGAAAGATCAAATAACTTTTGAAGGTCACCCGGTCTGCAAATGCTCCGGTGATCAGCGCCGGCGTAATGATGGCAAACATTTCCTGAAAAACAAAATAGGCCAGGAAGGGGATTTTCTGTTGCACCCCAGCCACGACTCCCGGAGCAAACCCGACTCCGTTCAAGGCAAAATAGCGCAGGTCCCCGATCACGCCTCCCAGCGATTTGCCGAAAGCCAGACTGAAGCCGCCGAACACCCAGATGATCGTGACGATGCCCATCGAGATGAAACTTTGCATCATGATAGATAGAACGTTCTTTCGGCGGACGAGCCCGCCGTAGAAGAACGCCAATCCAGGTGTCATCACAAATACCAGGGCTGCGCTGATGAGCACCAGTGCGGTGGCTGCAGGATCGATGTTTTGCATGGTTTTCTCCTTGTTTCAGATTTAGAATAGCAGCTTCATTCTACATTAGTGATTTTTTTCGCACATACACAAAGATGCGTATCCTCCCTACCTGATTTCAGGTATTCCCCGCTTTATGTTTTTTTACCCTTGTGCTAATATAGACTTCAATGCGCATCAAGATTCTCCTGGCTGAAGATCATAAAATTGTCCGGGAAGGGACGCGGCAGTTATTGGAACAATCCCCTGACATGGAAGTTGTCGGTGAAGCCTCCGATGGGATCGAAGCAATCCAGTTCGCCGCTGACCTTCATCCAGATATCATTGTGATGGATGTGCGCATGCCGCGCTTGAACGGCATTGAGGCCACCCGCGCGATCACTGCCCGCTTTCCAGAAATCCGTGTTTTGATCCTTTCAGCCTATGATGACGACAGTTATGTCTTCCCGCTGCTTGAGGCAGGAGCCAGCGGGTACCTGCTGAAAACCTCCAGCGGGGCGGAACTGGCCGAAGCCATTCGCCTGGTCCATGCAGGGCAAAAAGCGCTGGCGTCGCGCATCACTGAAAAAATTGTCCACAGACTTGGCGGGCGCGGCTTCTACCAGTCGGCAGAAATGTCAGAAGGATTGACCGAGCGGGAGATGGAGGTGCTTCGGGCTACGGCGCATGGACAGCCCAACAAGCAAGTGGCGACGACACTGGGTATCAGTCCTCAGACCGTCCAGGTGCATTTGCGGAACATCTTTGGCAAATTGGGGGTTGGCAGCCGGTCGGAAGCAGTAGCATATGCCATTCACCATGGGTGGATCACCCTGGAGGTCAACGATGACCCAAATGGCGGATGACCGGAAGGAAGTTTCTGAAGAACAGGTTGCATTCTCCGGTCAAAGTTCAACCATTCGTGGCCAATTGCTCCTGGCTTCCTTATTCCCCCTGGCTTTTTTCAGCCTGCTTTCGATCCTGGTCATGGCGGTGGCGCTTTATCAGGTGACCCTGCGGCTGGCATTACAAAGTAATATGGCTGAGGCCAGGTCGGCGGCGGATGAGCTTGCCAAAATTGCCACCGGCAATATTTTGCCCACAGACAATGACACCCTGAGCATCTTGCGGTCCCTTAACATCGAAAACGGGAGCCGGCTGTATCTGGTGGATGGCAACGGGAAGGTACTGGCCAGTTCGAATCCTGAACTGGCGAGCCTGCCGATCAACAAAGATGAATTGCAAGCATATATCCAGGAAGCAAAACCGGCCAGCCAGTTGATGGTCTCTGCCATTTCCGGAGATCAAGCAATCATCGCGTTTGCTCCTCTGGCGGAGAATGAAGGGGCGCTTCTGGAGGTGTCTTGGACGGCCATCCAGGCACCGGCCACCTATTACCAAGTGACGCTGGCGGGGCTGCTGGCGTTGGGAACGGTATTCTCACTGTATATGCTCTCACTCAGCATTGGGCGCGTAATTCGGCCGATTGCCGACCTGGCTGACAGCGCTGTCCGAACCGTCCCAGGCAGTCTTTTTCGCCCCATGGAAGAACAAGGGCCGGTAGAAATAAAAGCATTGATCAGAGCCTTCAACCAGATGGTCATCCGCCTGGCAGAGCAACAGGGAGCTCTGCGTCAGTATGCCCACCAGGCGTTGCTCAGCCAGGAAGAGGAACGCCAGCGACTTTCGCATGAGCTGCACGACGGGACGGTACAGGACCTGGTAGGGCTGGCACAACGGGTGGAGCTGTGTCGCAGCGAATTGGTACGTGACCCGCACCAAGCCAGGCGCCGGCTGGATGAGTTGCAGGGGCTGGTGGAACAAACCCTGAATGATGTACGGCGCATCAGCAATGCACTGCGACCTTCCATTTTGGAAGACCTGGGCCTGCCGGTGGCGTTGCAAGCCCTGTGTAGCGACCTGGAAAAGCAAATGCCATCTGTACGCTGCGAGTGCATGGTTTCAGGCAAGCAGCGGCGATTGCCTCCCGATGTGGAACTGGCTGTTTTTAGAGTCGTCCAGGAAGCCCTGGTGAACATCCGCAAGCATGTGCCGGACGCAACCCTTGTACAAGTGGAGTTGAAGTTCCAGGAAGGGGAAATCCAGGCTGTCATCTGTAATGATGGAGCGACTCTCCCGGACCTGGATGTGCGTTCACTGGTGCGAACCGGGCACCTGGGCCTGGCGGGAATGTATGAACGGGCGCGCCTGTTCCATGGGAAGCTCGATGTTACCGCTGTTCCAGGGGATGGGACGAAAATAACATTGAGGCTGCCGAATAAAGAGATTTCGGATGTGGAATAAAAACGCGCGGCTTTTGACTGGACGATTCAGCTCAAGCGTGCCCCGGCATATGAAAGTTATTATCTTGTGCTGGTCAAAATTCTGGAATGCGATTTCTGGACCGCCGGCATGCGCCTGCTCAACGTACTCCGGGAAACCCTGTTGAGTTGGGTATAGTGGATTGAGGAATTGACCCTTTAGATAGTAATTTCCCTGGAAATCACAACACGAAATTGTAAAATGAGCCTATAATCAAATTTGATAGTTGTTGACAAAAAGAAGGAATGCCCTCAAAATAAAGTTACGAGGCTCAATCTTGGAAGAACAATCCCCATTACAGGTAACCATCCTATGATATTTCTGCTCGCCGAGGCGTCCTGATCGAACTGGCGCCAAACCTGTTGACGCGTTTTATCCTGTTCTGA
>CAIKOL010000152.1 GCA_903829085.1 uncultured Anaerolineales bacterium
GGTCAATACCACGCTCCGGTCCGGCAGGTCGACCTGGTAGCGGGCCCGGTCCAGGCTTAGGTCGCCGGCCCGGATCACTTCGCTGGATGAGTCCCCGCTGGCACGCCGCAGCACCGTGCGGACGCGCACCACCAGTTCGCGCGGGCTGAAAGGTTTGGTCATGTAATCGTCCGCCCCCAGCTCCAGCCCGATCAGCTTATCCGTCTCCTCGATCCGGGCGGTGAGCATGATGATCGGGATATTGCTTTCACGGCGCAAGGAACGGCAAAAGTCGAGCCCGTCCATCCCGGGCAGCATCAGGTCGAGCACGATCAGGTCGGGTTTTTGGGAGCGTGCCAAGGCCAACCCCTGCAGCCCGTCCCCGGCAGTGATGATATCAAAGCCGGCGGCGTGTAAATAGTCGCTGCAGATCTCGACGATCTTGGGTTCGTCATCTATGACAAGAATTTTCTTGGGCATGGCTTTAATATTATGGCGCAGATGGATGAATCATGCAAGAAAGAATGGCCTGCTCACGGATTTTTTAGAATTTCGGAGTTTTAGGTGTTGGCGGGTGGTTTTAACCGCCAACACCTAAAACTAAGTTAATCGCTGGCAGCCGGCGGTGTGGCCGGGGCGACCGGGGCCAGCACTTTCTTCGCCGGGATGGAGGCCAGCACGATCACCGCGATCGCCAGGACCAGGTGGAGCATGCTCAAGCCCAGGCTCAAGGCGCTGAAACCCCTGAAAAATCCCATCAGGAGTGTCGGCAGGAAACCGACCAGCCCAAGCAGCAGGTAGATGATCGCCATGACAATGCCGAGCACCTGTCCCCAGCGTTTCGTCATGAACATGCCCACGGCCGCGGCCAGTGAGACCAGCAGGGCGATGGCATAGACGATGGTCCCGCCAATGCCGCTCAAGAGGCCTAGGCCGAGCAGGCCGCTGCCTCCTCGCCTGGCAAACGGCTGGCCTGTGGTTGTTGTTGTGCCTGGCTGAGTCCCGTTCGTCGAACCGGTGGAACCCTGGCCTTGGAACCCAAAACCATTCTGCCCGCCTGGCAGGCCCTGACCACCGGTACCGGTAAACTGCCGGTTGAAACCGGTGCGACCCGGGATGCCGGAAACGCGCAGGAGGGGTGTGGCTACGAACAACAAGGCCAGCACCAACAGAACGACAGCAGCAATGGGCAATAATTTTGCATTGAGAATTTTCCCCTTAACGGGCTTTACATCAAGTGTGGACATATATACCTCTCTAAGTTTTATTCGTAGCGTAATGCTTCCACCGGCTCCAGGCGGGCTGCCCGCCGAGCCGGATAGATTCCAAAGAACAAACCGACGGCGATCGAAAAGCCGGTTGCCAGCAGGATGGCATTCAGGCTGACGGCCGGGCTAAGAGCAGTACCGGCAGCCGAAGCGATCTGTCCGATGAGCAGGGAGATCAGCCACCCGAGCAGGATTCCGATCAACCCGCCTAGCAGGCTTAAGAATGAAGATTCCGCCAGGAACTGGGTCATGATGTCCTGGTTGCGGGCTCCCAACGCTTTGCGCAGGCCAATTTCGCGTGTCCGTTCCACCACCGAGACCAGCATGATGTTCATGATGCCGATCCCGCCCACCAGCAGGCTGATCGCTGCGATCCCGCCCAGGACGGTCGTCAGGATCCCGGTGATCGAAGTGGCCGTTGTTAGCAGACTTTGCTGGCTCAAAACGCTGAAGTCTTCCTTCCCGACCGCCACGTGGTGGCGCAGGCGCATGATATTGGAAATTTGCGTGCTTGCCTCTGGGACTGCCGCCGCGCTGGTGGCCTGGACGTAGATCCCGTCCACGCTGGTACCCGGGCGTTTGACGACGCGGTCGCGGGCAGTGGTAAGCGGGATGATGACCTGGTTGTCGGCACTTCCAAACGAAGATCCGCCTTGTGATTTCAAGACACCAATGATCGTGAAGGTCTGACCGTTGATACGCAGCGTCTGTCCCGTCAGGTTGGTGGTCTGGCCAAAGAGCGTTGTTGCCAGGTCCACACCGATGACGGCCACGCGGGCATGAGCGCTCACTTGCTGATCATTAAAAAAAGCGCCTTCGGTGACCTGCTGGTTGCGGATGGAAAAGTAGCTGGTGGTCACACCATTAACCGTGGTGGTGGTCGTCTGTCCGTTGGCAGCCGCGGAGATATTGCCCCCCTCGAGGATGGGGGCAATGGCCAATACCGATGGAGCCTGGAACGGATCGATCATTGCCTGGGCATCGGCCAAGGTCAACTCGCGGATGTTCCGCACATTGTTGGCACCGCCAGGGGCGAAACGGGCCCGCGATCCAGCAGAGACAGACAGGACATTGGTGCCGATGCTATTGATTTGGGATGTGATGGAGTTCTGTGCGCCCTGCCCGACAGACATCATGGCGATCACTGCTGCCACGCCGATGACGATACCCAGGACGGTCAGCCCGGTGCGTAATTTATTGGCGCTCAGGCTGGTGAATGTCTCCCTTAAGACTCGATTGATTTTCATTGGAGGTTCTCCTCGATCATGCCGTCGCGGATTTGGATGGTGCGCTGGGTCTGTGCGCTTATCCTTGGATCGTGGGTGATGATCAGCAGGGTTGTATTGCGTTCGCGGTTGAGGGTAAGCAGCAGGTTCATGATTTCCTGGCCTACTTTTGAGTCCAGGTTGCCGGTCGGTTCATCGGCCATCAGGATGGCTGGTTCATTGACCAGCGCCCGGGCAATGGCCACACGCTGCTGCTCCCCGCCCGAAAGTTCGGTCGGCCGGTGCTTCATGCGGCTTTCCAGGCCAACAGCCCGCAACGCCGCTACTGCCCGCTCCCTGGCGCTGTTCGACTGGTCGGAATAACTCATCGGTAGTTCCACGTTGGCAAGCGCCGATGTGCGCTGCAGTAGGTTAAAGGACTGGAATATGAAACCGATTTTGCGATTTCGGATCCCCGCCAGTTGGTTGTCGGTCAGGCCCGATACCTTTTCGCCATCCAGGATGTACTCTCCGCCGGTCGGCCTGTCCAGGCAGCCCAGGATGTTCATCAATGTGGTTTTCCCGGACCCGGAAGGTCCCATGATGGCAACAGCTTCCCCGCGCTTGATTTGTAAGGACAACCCGCGCAGCGCCTGCACTTCCACTTCACCCATGCGGTAGAATTTTGTCAGGCCATCGGCCCGGATCACTGTATCTTCCATTTCAACCTCCTGAACTAAGGCGTAGCCACTGGCTGCGACTCGACACGACTGCCGCCGCCAAACCCGCCCAAGCCCAGCCCGAACCCGCCGCCGCTGGTGGTGGATGAACTGGCGAAACTGAGCACGATCGTGTCGCCTTCTTTCAGGCTGTTACTGGTGATCTGGGTGGTGGTATCCGAAACTGCACCCACCGTGACCGGCACTGTGGTCGTGGTGCCATTCTGGACCAGGTAAACATACTGCTGGCCGCTGGTATCGGTGAAGATGGATGTTGTGGGCACCAGCAGCGCATTCGCCACCTTGTTGGTGACAATCGTGATGTTGGCAGCCATACCCGGTCTGATCTGGGCATCCGCATCGGTGATCTGCACGGTGACCGAAAAGTTTGTGCTGTTCGAACCCACTGTCCCGGCCAGGTCTGACTTGACGACCGTGCCGTTATAGGTTTTATTGGGAATGGCGTCAAAGGTGATCGAGGCAGGCTGACCGGCCTGGATGCCGTTGATGTCCACCTCGGCGACCTGAACGGCCACCACCAGGCTGGAGAGATTGTCAATGCGAAAGATCTGTGTACCCGCCGAAATAACTGCGCCGTGGACTGCATTTGCCTGAGTGATCGTTCCTTTGAATGGGGCCGTGAGTTTGGCCGCATCCAGATTCTCCTGTGCGGTCAAGACAGACAATTGCGCCTGTTTGAGTTTAAGGTACGCTGTCCCGGTGGCATCTGCTGGCACATCCCCACCGGTCAGAGCGGTCAGATAGTTCTTATCTTGCGCCAGGTTCGCTGTTGCCAGTGCCAGGGCAGCACTGGCTGCGTCGATCGTTGCTTGAGTTGCTTTCCCGGAAAGGGCATTAACAGTATAGCTGGCACTATCATATTTCAGCTGAGCCGCGTACATGCTCTGGTAGGCCTGAGCCTTGCGCGTGTCAGAATCGGGCAGATACATGCCATTGTAAACATCTTGAGCAATTTCCAAATTGTTCTTTGCCAGGACCAGAGCAGCTTGAGCATTGGCGATGGCACCCTGGTTGTGATAGGTAAGGTTACCCTGGGTGATCTGGGCGTTGGTAAGGGCTTGTTCATCTGCTGCAACTGCAGCTTGGGCGGAGGCGATGGCGCCAGGTGAGGTCAGCAAAGCCAAATTCTCCTGGGCGGTAACAAGATTGGACTCCAGATTACTTTGAGTTAGGGAGTCTTGGAGCAAGGTGGCTAGGACATCTCCGGCCTCAACCTGGTCACCGATCTTCGCGAGCATCTGGTCCACCTGTCCGCCGGCTTTCCAGGCCAGGTTGGCTGATTGGGTGGATGCCACGGTTCCCGTACCTTCCACGGTGGATGTCAGCGTGCCGAGCTGGACGGTCGTCGTCTGATAAGCAGCTGCGGTACTGCTGCCGCTCTGACTGCGAATGCTGGCAATGACAAGCACCAGTGCAATGATGACCACTACCGAAACACCGACGCCTATCCAAATCTTTTGTTGTTTGCTCATTTCTGTACTCCTATTTCTTTAATTTATTGGATTGGGATAAAAGATACCTCACAGATATGGAGAAATTGTGGAGAATAAATGGCAAAGTGTGGAGATTTCCGGCAATGGTAAGGCTCCATCTCTGCGCTGGTGTGCATTCCTTTGTAAAGGTTGACCTGTAATGAAACGAACAAGACCTCTGTCCTATAAAGAGACCAGGTTTCTCGCTTGAATCTTTGGTATCATGCACGTATGGAATCAAATACTCCCATGCCGCTTATCTCGCTCCACTGCCGCGTGCTGGTGGAACTGGTGGATTCGTCCGGGGAGGCTGAGCAGCGCGAGTTCTCGCTGGCCACGGGTAAACAGGCCGATTTCAAAAGTGGTCTGCTGGATGAGAATACCCCCCTCGGCCAGGCCCTTCTGGGTCACCACGCCGGGGAAGTTGTTCCATATGCATTAGGGGATTTGCGGGAGGTGCGCATCCTGGCGGTGGTGAGCGGGGAGGCGGTCATCCCATCGAATGCCGCCGAGAAGCGCCGGGCGGCTGTCAAGAAGGCAGCCGCGCAGTCGGAGATCACCAACCAGATGATTTTTTCCACTGCCAGCGGCAGTAAATGGGGCGATTACGAGGTGGATGTGGATAAACTGATGAAGGACGAAGACGAAGAGGAAAAGTAAGGTACGTTATTGTGCAACCGCGATTACAACCTGACACCCGTTTTTGGGCTACGGATATGATATGGAAAAGTTTTTTTCTCCGGTTGAATGTAGTGTAATATCATGGTAGACCTTCGCCATTCAACGGGACGATTTCTCACTATGTCGCAATCTGAGCGCCTCAAGCACAGCCTCAACCGTATCCTGCAGATCATTGTCTTGATTTACCAGGGGATTGCGCTGATCGCGTTTATGGTCATTCCCTTCCTGGCGGTCAGTTGGATGCGGGCACCTTTCCTGGGGGCTTTCGTCGAGCAGACCATGGTCTTTAACGGTGTGGGCCAGGAAACGCCTACCGAGTCCTGGGGTCTTTTCCTGGATAAGCAGTTGTGGATCAATTACCAGATTGCAAACATTAATGGAATGGATGTGCATAACGAAGCCCAGATCCGGACTGCGCTGGCGGGCACTGTGCCGGGGCAGCCAGTGCCGGTGGTGGTGCGCCGAATTTCAGATGGCGTGGAAGATACCCGCACGGTAACACTCCAAACATTTCCCAGGAACGCCCGGGTGGTCTATTTCTTTATCCCTTACATCGTTGGCCTGATCTTCCTGGGCATCAGCCTATGGATCTTCGGGTTGCGCCGCACGGAGTCATCGGGACGCGCTTTTGCCTTGTTTGCCACCTCGGTGGCGTTGGGGTGTGCCGCGTTATTCGACCTGTACACCACCCACAGGCTGTCTCTGCTCTGGACGTTTGCGCTGGCCTGTGGGGGTGGTGCTTTGATCGACCTGGCGCTGGTCTTTCCACAGGAAATACATTGGCTTAAAGATCGCCCCAGCCTGCGCTGGATCGGGTATGCAGCAGGCCTGATACTGACCATTTTGGCGGCTTTCCACCTTTATGATCTCAACCAACCGGCCGCATATATCCTCAACTGGCGGTATATCTACCTCATGTCCGGTCTGGCGATCCTCTTTTTTGTTGGCATGGTTTTCAACCACCGTTTCTCAGCTAAATCACCGGTGGTACGCCAGCAAGCCGGGGCTATTCTGTGGGGAGCATTCGGTTTAGCGCCTTTGGGCGCCTGGTTCCTGCTGACAGCCCTCCAAAAAAGTCTCCTGCCTTTCCCGCAAGTGTATAACTTCTCGCCATGGCTCCTGCTGCCGATGGTTGTTTTCCCGCTCGTTACGGGCTACACCATCTTGGGCTATCGCCTCTTGCGCACTGATTTTCTGCCTCGACAGGGTGCTTTATATGCCCTGCTTATGGTTTTGGCCTTGGGTGGGTATGCCCTGTTGGTCAGCGGACTGGTACTTATTTTCGACCAGACATTTAAAGTGAACAACCCTCTGTTTATCGGGATGATCGTCTTCCTGCTGGCCCTCGGATTGAACCCATTGCGCAACCGGCTGGAGCGCTTCGTGGATTCGGTCTTCTTCCGCGGTGTACGCACTTATGAACAACGCCTCCGCGAGTTCAGCCAGGGGTTGACCAATACCGTGGATCTGACAGCGATTATCAGCCTCCTGCGCGAGCACATCAATAACAGTCTGCTGCCCGACCGTATGCACGTTTATATCTACGACCCTCTCAGCGACCAATACGTGGCCGCGGCCGGCGAGGATGGGCGTCCCACCAGTGATATCCGCTTCAATATGGCCAGTCCGCTCGTACAGAAACTTGGGAAAGCCGAATTGCCCATCTTCTTTGACGAAGACTCCCTACCGTCTGAGTTGCGTCCTGAACAGGCTCACCTGGCTCTGCAGGGTGCGCAGCTCTATGTGCCTTTACCGGGCAGCGGGCGTCCCATCGGTTGGCTGGCTCTTGGGAAGCGCTGTTCCGGGGAAACATATACCGCCCAGGATTTGGTTTTTCTCACCCAGATCGGCAATGCCGCTGCAATTGCCGTCGAGCGTGGCCAGGTCATTTTCAACCTGGAGCGCCGTGTGCGCGAGATGAATATTCTGGCGCGCGTGGCCCAGGGTGTTAATACCACCGTCGCCTTCGATGATATTCTGGAACTGATCTATACCCAGACCGACCAGGTGTTGCCGGTGGATAATTTCCATATTACGCTCTATAACAAAGAGAGCGACTATTACTACTTTGCCTATTGCCTTGAGAACAAAGACCGCCTGACCGACCGCGAGAATCTGCCCCTCCCAGCGGCCACCGGTCTCAGTCTGAGTGTCATCCACAACAATTGCCCGATCGTGACCTCAGACTACGAACGGGAGTGCCAGGCGCGCAATCTCACGCCATTCTCTTCAGGTGTCCATGCCTGGGTGGGCGTACCACTCAACGCAGGGGCAGATACCATCGGTGCGCTTTCTATTGGCAATCATGACTCCAGTGTGGTATATACCGCCAGCCAGCAGGAACTCTTGCAATCCATCGCCGAGCAGAC
>CAIKOL010000153.1 GCA_903829085.1 uncultured Anaerolineales bacterium
GATGCGAGCGGTGCCTATGCTCCCCCAGCATATCATGTCGAGATCAGCGGGCTTGGCGCGCACAATACCAACAACATCGGCGGCGTCTGCTTGTATGACGTTGAATTCAAAGTGGATGGTGTGCGGGTGGTTGCAGATGCTGAAGTACCCATCACAGAATCCAAGATCGTTCCCTTCTCCGGAGATGGAAACCTTCTTTTCCCGGGTTGCCGCTTTGTATATTACAAGAAGGACGCGAATAACAATGATGTGAAAGTCAACCCCCTGGCAGCAGCAGACGGTACTGCAAAAGTCTGTTTTGGAGCCAACCCAGACTATTATTTTCAGGAGACAATCTATTACTATCTGCAGGATCCTGAAGGCGGAGTAAATAACCGTGTTTGGGCTCCACTCCCAACCACGCTTACAACGGATGGTAAACTAGTTTGTGCGGATGCCCTCTATACAGGTGTCTATATGCCTGTTGGGAAGCTGGTCCCGCCGGTCGTGCAGTTACCGCCCGGTCAAAATCAGTTCTTCCCGGGTGGACTTGGTGGCAGCGTTTTGACTCCTCCTTCATCAATCACAATTACCGGTTCAGGTACCTATGCAGTTGGCGGTATTTGCATCATCAAGACTTTGTACAAGATCACTGGTCTTTCAGATACTGTAGCAGTGGAATATCCCAAGAACAACCACTATACGGAAGATACCCTCACCGTTCCTTCCGATGCTGTCGAGAATATTGATGGCCTGTTCTATTGGCCAGGCTGCCATATCGTGCATTACCTGAAGACCGGCACGCCACTTACTCCCACGATCCAGGATCAAACAACCCCTGAACAAGGCGACTGGCAGATCTGCTTTGCAGCTATTCCTGGGAAGACGATGACGCTCTATTACTACCGGGATGACCTTACGACCATTGCCCCGCCGTGGACAGCTCTGCCGACAACGACCCAGAATGGGATGGCCTGTGCTGACCCGGTTGATTTCTCTGCGGTTTACGCTCCGGTTGCAAAGTGATATAAATTAACTGCCAATAAGTAAAACGACAAGAAGATAGAGGTGCAAGCCTCTATCTTCTTGCTATAATGGGACTATGCAACGCTTGAATTTCATTAAAAGGAATCTTCCACCAGGTATCCTGGCAGTATCTTTGCTGGCAATCTATTTGGCCACCCTTGCACCCGGGCTGAGTTGGGCCAATGCTGGCGCGGATGGGGGTGATTTAATTACGGCCGCCGCAACGGGAGGAATTGCGCACCCCACTGGATATCCGCTTTATCTTCTGGTAGCACGCTTGTTTCAATGGCTACCCATTGGTTCCCTGGCCTTTCGCACCAACCTGATGTCAGCGCTTGCTGCAGTAGCTGCAGCAGTATTGGTCTTCAACTTGGTGACCCGGTATTTATCAGCAACCAATATTTATCTGCGTTCTCTGGCGGGACTGGCTTCTGGATTTGCGTATGGACTCTCACCGCTGCTATGGTCGCAGGCGGTGATAACGGAAGTCTATGCATTGCATGCCATGCTGGTGGCTCTATTGCTTTATTTTTCGATGGATTTTATACCACCTCAATTTGGGGAGAAACGCGCCGATCTTCTACTGGGGCTGATATTTGGTCTTGCGATGGGGAATCACGTAACAACCATTTTCTTGTTTCCGGTCTTGTTCTCCGGGGTCATTATCCATAAATCAACCAAGAATATGAGAAATCGCTGGTTCGGTAACTTGGAATTGGACGGTCGTTCTCTTTTACGCCGTTTGATCTGGGCAGGGGTTGGATTGCTTGTGTATCTTACCCTGCCCTTACGCGCCCTGTCACACCCGCCTGTCAACTGGGGGAACCCGGTTACCTTGAATGGATTTTTATGGTTGGTTATGGGGAAACTGTACCAAGGTCAACTTTTTTCCTTGGCCCTTCCATCCGTTCTGGATCAGGGTAAGGTAGTCATTGCGCTATTCCTTGACCAGTTCGGCATTCTTGGCCTCACGATCGGTTTGATCGGCTTGATGGTATTCTTTAAACCCACCCGATTGTATTTTCTTACGCTCTGGATTGTGTTCGCTTCATCCGTATTTGCAATCATATATGCAACCGCGGATGCGTTCATGTATCTGATCCCGGCTTTCCTGTGTTTTGCGATTTGGATCGGGATGGGTTTGGCTGGGTTGATGGATGCTCTATCCCACCGGTCTCGAATCATTGGAATAGCAATCGCGATTATTCTCATTTTAGTTTTGTTCATTCAAGCCGGGAATCATTGGCAACAAATAGATGCCTCGCATGACCAGCGGGCGGAAGCCTTTGGGGAGAATGTAATGTCCGTTTCGCCTACGAATGCAATCGTGTTTGCCAAGGGAGACCGGGCTGTTTTTAGCATGTGGTATTACGAATTCGCTTTGCATAAGCGCCCTGACCTTTCCATTGTAGTAACCGATCTACTTCAATTTGATTGGTATCAACAGACGCTTCACGCAACATATCCAGATCTGAATGTGCCTGGTCCATTCCCCTTTGCTGAGACGGTAGTGGAGGCCAATAGCGCTCGCCCCGTATGCTATGTACAATATATTCAATTAGAAGAGATAAGCTGCTTTCCGGCGATAGATTCCACCCAGCCTTAAATCTTGTCATTGCATGCTTAAATTTGTGGAATAGTAGATAGGAAATTACATCACAATTTACGAATCAGGAGCTTCAAATATATGACTCGCGATGAAATGGAGAAACTATTAAAACCCGATCTGATCGAACTGGCTATGCAGCAACAGGATACGATTGATGATCTTCGGGCTCGATTGGTTCGAACCGAAAATTCACAGGTTCGGGTAAAAGAAGAACGGTCTCATGCGCGGGTTTCTCGCCATAAGCATAGAAGTTCTTATGATCCCATTCGTAAAACGAAAACCAGGACCGCTCTTATTATAATAGCTGGTGTAATTCTAACAATTTTCATCGTGTTGTATATGAACGGCTATCTATATTTTCTCTTATATTTGATAGAAAATCTCATTTCAAAGATACTCTAATA
>CAIKOL010000154.1 GCA_903829085.1 uncultured Anaerolineales bacterium
ATATCCACCGCGGAGGCCAGATCGAGCAGTTCGTCCTCCAGGTTCAGGATGGATAACTGGCAGCCGTCGCAGGAGGAGAATTTGTAGACAGCCACTTTGGGCTTGTTGATTTTCGGAGTGAGAGTCATTAATACTCCTCCACGTTGAAGATGTTTTCCAACGCACGGAATGGAAAGACCGGGCCATCTTTGCAGATGAAATAGGGTCCTTGCTGGCAATGTCCGCAGGCACCCTGCCCGCACTTCATATTGCGTTCCAATGAAATATAGATATGGTCCGAAGGAATCCGACGGGCCAGGGCTTCATAGATCACAAAACGCATCATGATCTCCGGGCCGCAGGTCAGGATGGCGGTCTTGTGCGGGTCAACCCGGAAGTGGTAGAACCACATTGGAACCACGCCCACGCGGCCGGTCCAGGTATCGTCACCGCGGTCCACCGTTACTTGCATGTCAAAGCCGGCTTTTTGCCAGGTCTCGTATTCACTTGGATACATCAGGTCGGCTGGCGTGCGCGCCCCGTACAGCAGGGTGATTTTTCCATACTTCTCGCGGTTGCGGATGATCTGGTAGATGGCGCCTCGCAGTGGGGGCAGTCCAATGCCGCCACAGGCGATGACCACATCCATCCCTTCAATCGCATCCAGTGGCCAGGAGGTTCCAAAGGGGCCCCGGATTCCAACCACATCGCCAACTTTTAGCCGGTTTGCAGCCTTGGTAACGTTTCCGATATGCCGGATGGTATGGACGAGCAACCCGTTGGCGGTTTCGAGATCCGAACTCATCGAGATGGCGGCTTCCCCGTAGCCGGGAATGTAGAGCATATTGAATTGCCCTGGTTCGAAGTGATAGCGGCTCTGCACTTCGGGGTCGGTGAACTTGAGGTGGAACGTGGACACTCCCTCGGCCTCTGGGATGATCTTAACGATCTCAGCCCAATGGGGCAGGAGCAGTTTGTTTGCATAACCGGCGCTATGGGCGGCAGTGTTGATCAGGGTAGTGGTCATGCCAACACCTCCGCACGGATCGCGGCCACTTCTTCGGTCAGATCAATCCCAGCTGGGCACCAGGTGATGCAACGACCGCAGCCCACGCAGCCCAGTACACCGAATTGATCCTTCCAGGTACCCAGTTTATGGGTCAGCCACTGGCGGTACCGCGAACGGATATTGGGTCGGGTATTTCCGCCCACCACGTAGGAATAATTCGGGTTGAAGCACGAATCCCACAGGCGCTCGCGCCGGGTGGCCTTGCCCAGGATGTCCACCTGGTCGGTGGCATTCCAACAGAAGCAGGTCGGGCAAACCTGGGTGCAATTGGCGCAGGAAAGACAGCGTTTCCCGATCTCCATCCAGCGTTCCGCATCCAGGTTCCCGGTCAGCAATCCAGGCAGGTCGCTGGTATCCATGCTTCGAACCATGGAATGGGCGGCGCGCTCCATCGCCTGGTTGGCAGTGTTCTGCACAAATGCCAATGGCAGCTCAAAGTTCCGGGCCGAAAGCAGGGAGCGGCCCAGTTCCGAACCCACCTCCACCAGGAAAACATCGTCCAATTCGGTCAGGCACAGGTCAAAACCACCGGTGTGGCGCGGGCCGGTCCCCATCGAGGCGCAGAAACAGGTCGCATCCGGGTCTAAACAGTTGACCGCCAGGATGAACAATCCCTCCCGCCGATGTCGGTAGATGGGGTCGCTGAAATCATCGCGCAGGAATACTTTGTCCTGGATACCAATTGCGGCCAGTTCGCAGGCGCGCACACCGATCAGGGCATAATGAGGAGCAGGTTCATCGTTTTCTTTAAGCTGCCATTTGCCCTCTTTTACTGCGCTGAAAAGCAGGTGACTGGGCGGGAAGAGGAACTGCTTCCATGACTGGCTCCCGGGGATAAAATCGAAATAGCGCTCCTTGCCAGTCTGGATCATCCGGAATGAAGCCGGGGTCTGCTCGGTGGTGATCCCGCGCGGCAGGTCCTTCAAACCGGCGATCTCTTTATAGACAATGCTTTCATCCTGCAAATGCGGCCCGACGGTCTGAAAACCATTATTGCGCAGATCTGCCATGAGCAGATCCAATTCAGGTTTGGGAAGTGCGACGGTGCTTCCAATTGTCAGGGTTTTATCAGTCATTCTTCTGCTCCGTCGGCCCGGCAAACATGTCGATTAATTGCAGGCGGGTGATCATCAGCCGGCTGGCAACCACATTGGTCAACCGGCGCATCAGCAGGTAGCCAAAGTCATGGTCTTCATCAGCAAATTGGCGTAGTTTCTCTGCATCGATGCAAACGACTATGCTATCCAGCACAGCCATAGCCCCGGCCGTGCGCTGGCGCACGCTCGGAGTCACGCTCGACCAGCCGAAAACATCATTTGGCTCAGCGGTATAAAAGCGAACCTTGCCATGGTGGGGAACAAAAATGTCCAGCGATACTCGTCCTTCGAGGACTATGTAAACATAATCCTGTTTATCGCCTTCATGGAAGAATATTTCCCCCGCTTTGGCATGCCGTAATTGAGACATTTCAGCGGTTTTATTAAAATGTTCAGGCGTCAGGTTGTCGAACCACGGGACCTTTCGAAGGGCTGATTTAATATCTTCCTCAGGCACCATAATGGTCTCTCCTTTATAAATAGGCGCGAAGTTTCTAATTGATTGTATTAATTTTCACAATTGTTACCAGTGCGTTTTTTCCTAATCCTTCAGCAGTTTGTCACCCGTTTTGACATACTGGGAAATCAAATTGAAAGGAGTTAGACAAGAGGAGTTGGACGGGTTTGCATGCCCCCCCATATACTCCAGGAATCATAACAATTCTCATGGAACTGCGTTTGGAGCCAGGGAACTATGCTAGAATCCGGCTAATGTTCGACAGGTACGAAGAAAAAAGCATCGCGGGCTTCCTGGCTTCGCGGTAAATTATATTATTTTGCGGTTGGAGGCCGTTTTATGAAGAATATCATCCCACCCGTCAAGGGGACTCGCGATTTCTACCCGGAACAGATGGCTATGCGTACATGGCTGTATAATACTGTGCGCGCTGTTTCTGAATCCTTTGGATACCAGGAATGGGATGCCCCCTTCCTGGAGACCCTGCAACTGTACGCCGCCAAATCGGGCGAGGAACTGGTCAAGAAGCAATCCTATGTTTTCACCGATCGGGGCGGGGATGAGATCACCCTGCGCCCTGAGTTGACCCCCTCGTTGGCACGCCTCATCGCAGCACGTCAGAGCGAATTGGCCTTTCCAGCTCGCTGGTGGTCTTTTGGACCCTTCTGGCGCTACGAGAGACCCGGGCGCGGCCGCTCGCGCGAGTTCTTCCAGTGGAATATTGACATGCTGGGCGTCAATTCTCCCGAAGCCGATGCCGAGCTGGTTGCCATCGCCGCCTCGTTCCTGAAGGCGGTCGGTCTCACCCCCGCCCAGGCCCGCATCTGTGTCAACAACCGTCGCTTCATGGATCTCGAGTTCGACGCCCTTGGAATTCCTCCAGAAAAGAAGTCCGAGGTCTCCGGGTTGGTGGACCGCCGCGAAAAAATGGAGCCGGGCCCTTGGGAAACCAACGCCCTGGAGATCGGGTTGACCCCGCAGCAATTGGACGGGCTTAAATCCCTCCTGGCCGATGGGGAGCGCTGGCGCAAGTCTGACGAGCTGGTTCGTTTGTTCGCTGCCCTTGAATCGTTGGGATTGAAGGAATATACCCAATTTGACCCCAACATTGTCCGCGGCTTGCTCTATTACACCGGCACTGTTTTCGAAGCCTTTGACATCACTGGAGGTGTCCGGCGCGCCATCCTGGGCGGCGGACGCTATGACAACCTGCTGCGCGACGTGGGTGGCGAACCGCTCTCCGGCGTTGGCTTTGCCATGGGAGATGTGGTCATCACACTCATCTTGCAGGAGCTGGGATTGATTCCTCCCCTGCCGGTTACACCTGCCGCCGTGCTGGTTACCATTTTTTCCCCGGAACTGTTGCCGGCTTCCTTTTCCCTGGCTGCCGACCTGCGCCGCGCGGGGATCAATGTGACCTGCTATCCTGAATCTGCCAAGCTGCCCCGCCAGTTCAAGTTTGCCGACCGGATGGGAATGCGCGCTGTCCTGGTTGTTGGCCCGGACGAAGCTGCCACCGGGAAAGTGACTCTCAAGAACCTGGCCAAAGGCACCCAGGAAACTATCCTGCGCTCCGAGGTAATAGTATCCGTCAAACGCATCCTTGAAAGCGCTTAGTGCCGGTGGTATAATCGCCCCCGCTCGTGGTGCCTGTAGCTCAATGGCAGAGTACCTGACTGTGGATCAGGCTGTTGTGGGTTCGACCCCCATCAGGCACCCAAAAACGCCCTCATGAAGAGGGCGTTTTTTTAATTACTGTACGCATTTATATGAAATGTAATGGATCTACTTTACATCAAACTCACCAACCTGCTGTCCATTGATCCAGGCGCTGTAATGGCCGGCTGGCAAACTTTCCAGGCTGATACTCGTCTCCTGTGGTGTGCTGAGGGCCATCAGGGTGCACGACTTGTCTTTGGGTGTCACTGCATAGATTTCCAGTTGGATGCTGTTTTGGCTGTCGGGTTGGCTGATGCTTGCCCGCAGTTGGTAGCAGGGCGTGGGCAACCGGTAGGAGAGCGAAACCGACAAGGGCGATGGCAGGATCGCAGCAGAGACAATTTCCACGTCTCCGCGGGTCATGGTCTCATCGCCGGGCTGCGCAGAAAATGGATTTGTCTCGGGGATCGGTGTGGTGGTGGGTGTAGAGGCGCAAGCAGTCAATAGAGTGCCAGCCAGTATGATCAAGGCAAGAGAATTCATTAGTTTGGACATTTTATACTCCTTTTTATACCTGATTTGTACGGTATGAAAAAGAGACGCTACATGCACTGGATTTGTTCCCGATCATAAATTGACTACAGCCCAAGGAAACAATCCCAATCCTAAAACTGCTACAGCAACCTTATTGCCGTTGGAAAAGAAAACATGGAATTCATAAAAGTATCGATGAAACAAGCACGATCTACCCCAAGCTCATTTGCAAATGGTTCGGCGTCTTGGTTTCTGGTCGGTCACTACTCGCCTTAAATGAATGCGGTACTGACTTCTGATGATGTTCCAGTGCCACTATTTCCAAAAGTACAGGCTGTACCTGAAGTTACTTTCCTGCCATCAATTCATTCTCACCCTCTGGTCAATCGGGTAGTGCGGGTAAGGTAGAGAATGGTTATAATCAAGATTGTCGGTCAGGATGGAAGTGATTTCCGGGTTTTTAATAACGGGCACTTACAGAGTCTTGAGGTAAAACCTGCCATGAAAAAGAATACGATGAAAGGGGATGGATTTACAGAATATGCCCTGATCCTGGCATTGGTTGCGGTTGCAGTGATCCTGATGCTTGTATTAACTGGGACATCCATCAAAGACCTGTATTGCAGCGTTACGGATGCCCTGAATTTTAAAGGCGGTTCCACCTGCAACAACCTGCTGCTCGACGGGTTTGGAAAATTGACAGATTGGACCAAGTTCTGGGGTGGCGGGACTTGGACTTTGGCAAATGGGCAGCTTTGCACTGCAGGTGATATGAGGATATTGAACAAAGCCGCGCTGCCCAACGATTACAACATCAATCTCAATGGTGCCACATTGAATAGCGGGAATGGTTATGGCACCTTATTCCGTATGGCCAAAAATGGTACAGGTTACTCCGGTTACGGCTTCATGGTCGATCCGGGCCTGAACAATCAGTTTGTATTCCGTAAATACACTACCAATGGGGTGGAAATCGACCCTCCGCTCGCGGCCGTAAAATTCCCGCCTGGGTTTAATCCAGGTGTGAATCACGATATCTCAGTTAATGTTGTAGGGAGCACCTTTACCGCCTATGTGGACGGAGTAAAAATGCTCACCGCCAATGATTCTACCTACACGTCTGGGCAGGTGGGGATCCGCTCGATTGTGAATGCCAATGCGTGTATTAATGGGATGACGGTCACCGCTCCCTGATGAGCCTTAACCGATGAATGAAGATCAATCAAGGGAATCGGGGGAAGGCAGGGGATGGGGGTCGTTCAATCCAGTTGCTTGCGATAAAAGATCCGGTCATATCCCTGATCGAACTTCCGCTCATATTCCACATACCCGATTTTCGGATAAAGAACCTGGTTTTCGGTCATTTTCACATTGGTGCACAAATATACAGATCCATACCCCCGTCTTCTCGCCTCGTCTTCCGCAAATACCAGCAGCGCTCGCCCAACCCCTTTCCCCTGGAATGCCGGTATTGCTGCCACCGTATCGATATAAAAACCATCTTGCGTCTTATATTGAACCAGCACCCCCACCACCTGGTTGTCAATTTCCACCACCCATACCTGCCCGGCGGCAATGATCGCGGGAAAATCCGCTAGCATCGGGGCGGGCGGTTTGCCAATCCGTTCGATATAGGGTGTAAAAGCTTCCCAGACACACTGCTGAACCGCCTCGGCCTCACTTGTTTTTGCCAGGCGGACAATGGGCTCAGGTCTTGGGTTGGGTGAGGTTTCCATACTATCCATTGATCGATCAAGAGAGACAACTTAAAGGCTGCATGAATAATATGTGCAGTATAGGCCCATTCTCCTCTGAAGACAATCACTTAAGCGCTCTGCGCGGATATTAATTTTTCCTCAAGAGAAGATCAGGAAAGCCCTGTTTCCCAAGATTCTGGGTTCTCTGGGAATCG
>CAIKOL010000155.1 GCA_903829085.1 uncultured Anaerolineales bacterium
CCAACAGCACCTATTTCTGGCAGGTGCATGCGCTCAACAGCGGCGGCAGCACGAGCGCCAACTCGGGTACCTGGTGGAGCTTCAGCACCGGCACCTGCTTTGGACTGTCCACAAGCTCCAGCGCGGGCGGGAATGTGGGTGTGACCGAAGCCGCGAACTGCGCCGGCGGCAGGTACTTTGCCGGCACGATCGTGCACCTGACGGCGACCGCGGATGCGGGCTACAGCTTCACCCGCTGGAGCGGGGATGTCACCGGAACGACCAACCCGGCGGCAGTGACCATGTCGGTCAGCGACAAGACGGTCACCGCCATCTTCACGCCCATCTGCTATACCCTGACGATTGGCGTGGACCCGGCTGCAACGGGGAGCGTGAATGCCAGCCCGGCCCAGAACTGCACGGGCGGGTACACCTATGGGACGCTGGTGCAACTGACCGCGGTACCCGCGGCAGGCTATGTCTTCTCCGCCTGGAGCAGTGACCTCACCGGTTCCACCAACCCGGGTTCCGTCACGATGAACGCCAACAAGAGTGTGACGGCGAGCTTCGGGGTGGCTCCCCCCGGCGCCTTCAAGAAGAGCAGCCCCACCAACACCATCACCAACCGCTCGACCGCCTCCACCTTGAGCTGGCTGGCGAGCACGACTGCCAGCAGCTACGAGTACTGCATTGACACGAGCAACAACACCACCTGCGATGGCAGTTGGATCAACGTGGGCAATACGCTCAGTGTGAACCTGAATGGGCTGGCAGCCAATACCACTTATTACTGGCAGGTGCATGCGCTCAACAGCGGCGGCAGCACCAATGCCAACTCGGGCAGCTGGTGGAGCTTCAGCACCGGCAAGTGCTATGCGCTGGTGACCAAGAGCTCTGTGGGCGGGAGCGTGAATGTGACCGAAGCCTCGAATTGCGCGGGTGGCAAGTACTTTGCCGGTACGGTGGTGTACCTGACGGCGATCCCAAATATTGGCTATTCCTTCTCCACCTGGGCCTGGAATGCCTCCGGGACGAGTAACCCGCTGGCGGTGACGATGTCGGGCGGCGATAAGACGGTCAAGGCCAATTTCATCCCAAACTGCTATACCCTGACGACGGGTGTGGACCCGGCAGGCGCGGGGAGCGTGAATGCCAGCCCGGCCCAGAACTGCACGGGCGGGTATACCTATAACACGACGGTGCAACTGACGGCTGTACCCTCAGCGGGATATGTGTTCTCCGCATGGAGCGGCTATCTTATTAGTATGGTCAACCCGGGCTCCGTCACGATGAGCACCAACAAGAACGTGACGGCGAGCTTCGGGGTGGCTCCGCCGGGAGACTTCAAGAAGAGTGCTCCGGTCAATGGAGCCACCAGCCTGTCGACGGCTTCCACGCTAACCTGGCTGGCGAGCACGAATGCCAGCAGCTACGAGTACTGC
Organism: uncultured Anaerolineales bacterium; assembly: GCA_903829085.1. GTDB lineage: Bacteria > Chloroflexota > Anaerolineae > Anaerolineales > Villigracilaceae > UBA877. The sequence continues at coordinate 1,422 of CAIKOL010000155.1, forward strand.
CTCGACACGAGCAATGACAATGCCTGCGACGGCGGAGCCTGGGTGAACGTAGGCAATACGCTCAGTGTGGACCTGAGCGGGCTGGCAGCCAATACCACCTATTACTGGCAGGTGCATGCGCTGAACGCTGGCGGCAGCACGCAAGCGAATACGGGCATCTGGTGGAACTTCATCACCGGCAATTGCTTTGGGCTGACGACGAGTGCCAGTGTGGGTGGGAGCGTGAATGTGACCGAAGCGCCGAACTGTGCCGGCGGCAAGTATTTCACCGGGACGATCGTGCACCTGACGGCGATACCGGAGGCAGGCTACAGCTTCTCTTCCTGGACCCTGGATGCTTCCGGGACGAGTAACCCGCTGGCGGTGACGATGTCGGGCAGAAACAAGTCGGTCAAGGCACGCTTTACTTCGAACTGACGCCTGCTTTTCTTTCAGGCAAAAACCATCCGCCTCATGCCCACCATCTACCTTGCCCTTGGCAGCAACCTCGGCGACCGGTTCGCCAACCTCCAGGCAGCCATGGTCGCCCTGCCTCCGGCTGTTCTCGTTCTGGAACAGTCCCCAGTCTACGAAACGCCTCCCTGGGGTCTCATGGACCAGCCTGCCTTCCTGAACATGGTGCTCAAGGGCCGCACGCAACTGGAGCCTCTGCTCCTTTTAACGTACCTGAAACAGTTGGAGACCCGGCTTGGCCGGGAACCGGCGGCTCGCTGGGGGCCGCGCTTGATCGACCTGGATATCCTTTTCTATGCCGACCTGGTGCTTGCCACCCCGCAGTTGACCCTCCCTCACCCGCGCCTGTCCGAACGCGCCTTCGTACTCGTCCCACTGGCTGACCTGGCTCCCGGACTTGTCCACCCGCTTTTGGGGTTATCCGTCCGCAACCTGCTCGCCTCGGTGGACACCACAGGAGTGAAACGTTATGAGCCTGGTGCTTGAGCAGTTGAATGCCGAACCTGCCCTGGCCTGGAAGACTGCCGTTAACGTGCTCGGCCAGGCGCCCGGTTCCCCGGCAGCTCAAAAAGCCGCTGCCATCACCCGCCTCTCGCCTGTGGTGACCCAATTGCTCGCCGGGCGTGACCCCACCGGTCGTGCCTACCGGAAGTGGATCGGTTCGCATTGGATCCTGTCCCTGCTAGCCGACCTGGGCTGCCCTCCTGGGGATGAGTCCCTGCGCCCCTTAATGGAAGAAACCTACAATACCTGGTTGGGTATCTATCACCAGAAGAATATCCGTCAAATTGCCGGGCGGACGCGCCGCTGCGCTTCGCAGGAAGGCTATGCCGTCTGGTCTTCCCTGCGCCTGGGCCTGGCGGATGGGCGCACCGACGAACTGGTCTCCCGCCTGCTGAAATGGCAGTGGCCGGATGGCGGATGGAACTGCGACAAGAATCCCTCGGCAGATAGCTCCTCGTTCATGGAAACCCTCATCCCCCTGCGGGCCTTGTCCCTGTACGCCCGCGTTTCGGGAGACCCCCATGTTGCCGCCACGGCCGAACGCGCCGCCGGGATCTTCCTCCAGCGCCGCCTGTTCAAGCGCCTCCATGATGGAACGGTGATGGACAAGCATTTTGTTTTACTGCATTATCCCGCCTACTGGCATTACGATATCCTGTTCGGGCTGAAGGTCATGGCCGAGGCCGGGTATCTTTCCGACCCGCGCTGCCAGGAGGCCCTCGACCTGCTCGAGTCCAAGTGCCTGCCGGATGGCGGCTTCCCGGCGGACGAATCGTTCTCCCGCCCCACCCGTCCCGAGTTGAGCGGCTATTCCACCGTCCAGTGGGGTGGAACCAGCCAGAAAAGGACGAATCCCTTTGTCACCGCGGATGCCCTCTTCGTGCTGCGCATGGCGGGCAGGATGGTATCTGCAATCCGGTTATAATCGGCTTCAAGTCCCATCCGATCAACCCCTTCAGGAGGCACCCGATGACCGAACCCAAACCTCTTTACTGGAAACCCGCGCCCGGCATTGGCTATTCCGTCGTCCGCCGCCCGGACGGAGGCATGGCGCTCACCTTCACCGACCTGTCAGATGTCACCATCCAGCACTGGCACGACTTCGCCCTGGATCACCTGCTCAGTTCCGATCGTCTCACCCGCAACCTGTATGACCTGCGCCAGATCGCCGAGATCCCCGAAAAGGCCATCCACACTGCCATGGAAGTGAACAGCGACCCGGCTGCCCGTAACATCCGCCTGGCAGTGGTGGTCAACAATGACGCGCAGGTCAAGGCCATCCGCGAGATCTATTACGCGGTGGTACCTGAAACCTCGGCTGCCATCAAGATATTCACCGACCTGGAGCTTGCCGAAGCCTGGCTCAGCCGCCCGTTGGACCAGATGGTGTAGGCACGATTTAAGTCGTACCTACCATTTTGTCTATGAAACCCCTCACCCTTGGCAGTCACACCTTCATATGGGGCCAGCGCACCTATGTGATGGGCATCCTGAACCTTACCCCGGATAGCTTTTCCGGGGATGGTCTCCTTTCCCCGCTGCCTTTGGACCAGGCAGGCCGGGAGAGCTTGCGAGAGCCGGAAGGGGTGCGGGATGTGGCCCGCCGCTTCCTTGCCGCCGGCGCCGACATCCTCGATATCGGCGGTGAATCCACCCGCCCCGGCTCCCGTCCTGTGGATGCCGAAGAAGAACTGGAGAGGGTGCTCCCGGCCATCCGGGCCATCACGTCCGAGTTCCCCAATGCCTTGATCTCCATTGATACCTGCAAGGCTGCTGTTGCCCGCCCGGCCCTGGCTGCTGGCGCTTCCATCCTTAACGACGTCTGGGGCCTGCGCGCAGATCCGGAACTGGCTGCCGTCGCTGCCCGCGCCAATGCCCCCGTGGTGCTCATGCACAACCGCTCGCAGCCTGCCCATGTGGAACTGCGTGAAAACCTGGGCCGGGCTTACGCCGGCGCGGAATACAAGAATCTGCTGGAAGATGTCAGGCGCGAATTGATGGATTCTGTGCGCATCGCCCGTGCCGCCGGCATCCCCGAGGAGCACATCCTACTCGACCCCGGCCTCGGCTTTGGCAAGACGGTGGCTCAAAACCTGGAATTGATCAACCGGCTGGACGAGATACGCCGCTTGGGATTTCCCATCCTGTTGGGGCCCTCGCGCAAGTCCTTCATCGGATACACCCTCAACCTGCCTCCCGACCAGCGCCTGGAGGGCACAGCCGCTGCGGTAAGTGTCGGCATCACCCGTGGCGCAGATATCGTGCGCGTCCACGATGTGGAGACCATCGTGCGGGTGGCGCGTATGACGGATGCCATTGTCCGCCCGCCTTTTGGAGTTAACCATGTCTGAAGAATACGATAACGACCTCCTGCGGGAAGGTATCCTGCACTTCAAGGCCCAGGAATACGCCCTGGCACGCCGCTACTTCGAGCGCGCATTGGATGCCGCCGATGACTTGCAGACCCAGGCCCAGGCCAATTATTACATGAGCCTGGTGGTGGATGACCCCACGCAGAAGCGCCAGTACCTTGAAGAGACCCTGGCGGTTGACATGGCCAACGCCGCTGCCCGCCGTGACCTGGCCATCCTGGACGGAAAGCTCAAGCCCGCTGAGATCGTCAACCCCGAGTCAGTCCCTGCCCCCGCTCCTGGCACCCTGGCGGTCCAGGCCGATCGTTTCACCTGCCCAAAGTGCGGCGGGCGCATGGTCTTTGCCCCCGATGGCGCCTCCCTGGTGTGCGAAAGTTGCAGCCGCCAGCAGCATCTCGCCACCGGCACGCCTGGCGCCGACCAGGACTTCTTCGTTGCCATGGCCAACGGCACGGGTTTCCGCAAGACCGTCTCGGCGAAGACCTTCCAATGCCAGGGTTGCGGGGCCAGTTTCCTGCTGCCCGCCTCTGAACTTTCTGCCACCTGCGCTTATTGCGGCTCGGTGCATGTGCTGGTCATGGATAAGGAGACCGAACTGGTCCAGCCGGATGCTGTCATCCCCATGGCTTTCGACCAGAAGCAAGCTACCCTGCACCTGGTGCAGTGGGTTGAACAGCATCACATCCAGCCGCAGGGCAAGGTGGCGCCCCCGCGCGGCCTGTACCTGCCGGTCTGGAGCTTTGACTTGATTGGCAGCATCCCCTGGAGCGGGCGGGTCTACCGCAACAAGCGTGAAATACCTGTCTCCGGAGAAAGTCCCGCCCAGTTCAGCGATGTCTGCGTGCCAGCCTCCACCAAGCTGGCTGGTCTGCTCCCGCAACTGTTGCCCGGATACAACCTGGCTGCCGCTCCTGCCTACGACCCGCGCTTCCTGGCGGGCTGGTGTGCCCAGGTCTACGAGCTGAGCATGTCGGACGCTGCCCTGGAGGCCCGCCGTATCTGCGTTGAGAAGATCCGTACGAACATCCACGCCGGGCACGGCAGCGTGCTGGACCTGCGCTATTCGGCTTCCGCCATCTCGATCACATCCTACCGCCTGCTGCTTCTGCCGCTGTGGGTCACCCAGGTTCCCTTCGAAGACCAGTCTCACCCGGTGGTCATCAATGGACAGACCGGCGCGGTTCACGGCCCCACCCCTCATCATGGTTTGAAGGGAATGCTTTCAGACCTGCTCGGCTCTTAACTTTATTCCTACTGGCCTGGCCCAATCCTCCCATGTCTTCCATCCTCACCATCATCCGCCAGCGGCGCCACCGCCGCCACCTCACCCGCAGCGGCGCCCAGCAACGCTCCCAGCGGGCGGTCATGGGGATTGGGTTCACCCTCAGCGTTGCCTTGCTGGCGCTCGTGCTGGCTGCCACCCTCACCTACGCGGCCCTGACGCGCGGCCTGCCTGCGCTGGAACAATTGAACCTGCTGCTCGATCCGCAGGCTGGTCAATTGCTTCAGCCCACCCGGCTCTACGACCATACCGGGCAGCACCTGGTGGCCGTGCTTTCGCCCACCGATGCCCCCCGCACTTACATCCC
>CAIKOL010000156.1 GCA_903829085.1 uncultured Anaerolineales bacterium
GCCCAACACCCCCTATTTCTCCCATCACTCCGGCGATTCCCAGAGAACCTCTTGAACCTCACCCCGATCTCACACAATTCCGCCCGGCTGATTTCGCATTATAGAGTGCCTGGTCGGCGCGTTGGATGAGCATATCCAGTGTTTGGGAGGTATTAAAATTCGCATCTAGGCTGGCAACCCCCATGCTGACCGTAACCGGCATTTTCGCCTCGATCGAAGCGATCTCCATTTTTTCGATCTTCTCCCGTAATCGTTCAGCGGCCTGTAACCCACCTGCCGCAATTGTCTCGGGCAAAAGGATGATGAACTCCTCGCCCCCATAGCGGCCGAGGATATCAATGCTGCGTAATTTTTTCTGACAGAGATTCACCAGGGTGCATAAGACCTGGTCGCCGATCTGGTGACCGTATTGATCGTTGAAATGTTTAAACTCGTCAATATCCAGCATGATCAGGGATAATGGCCGCTGGTAGCGGACGGAGCGCTGCAGCTCATATTCTGCCAGGGTCATAAAATAACGGCGGTTGAAGCAGGCGGTCAGGGGATCCTGGTTTGCCAGCCGCTGGATCTCCTGGTGCAGGCGGATGCGCTCCGAAATTTCAGCTGCAATAAATACAACCTTGCTGTGCCCGTCCGCGCCTTTTTCCATCAACGCGACGCGCCCCTCGAACCAGCGCTCACCGCCAGCCAGCACCGGGATCTTGTATTCGATCACCTGGGTCTCGTTGGTCTCAATGGCCTTAAGGATGGCATCCATCATCAATGCCGCTTCCGGGGCAGGTACCACCTCCGCGATCAGGTGACCCTTCAGGCTCTCCGCCTTGGTAGCCAGCAGACTGGTCTCGTTGGCCATGATCTCCAGGTACCGGCCTTCCTCATCGTAAATAAAAGACAGGCTGGGGAGCGCATTTACAAATGCATCCAGTTTCATCTGCCGCTCGTGCAATTGTTCCTGCGAGCGGGTCAGCTCATCCAGCCGGGAGGTTAATTCCCGGTTGGCTGACTGCAGTTGGACGCGCAGCCGGTGAATTTCCAGGTGCGTCGCCACGCGCGCCAGGACTTCTTCATTATCAAATGGTTTGGGAATGTAATCCACCCCCCCGGATTGAAAAGCGTTTACTTTATCCTGGATGTCATCCAAGGCACTGATGAATATGACCGGGGTATCGCACGTGCGCTCATTTTGTTTCAGGCACAGGCAGGTCTCAAAGCCATCCATCCCCGGCATGCTGATATCCATCAGGATCAGGTCCGGTGAAGTCCTTTGAGCAGCTTTGATGGCTTGGGCACCGTTCTCCGCAGTTTGCACTGTGTAACCCTGGTTCGCCAGGATACGCACCAGCAGGGTTACATTCTCAGGCATATCATCCACGATCAGGATGGTTTCGTGCAAAGTCTCAGCCATAGTGTCGGATCCCGCTTTACGAGTGTTATTCAAATAGGCTCAGTGGATCGCGAAAACGCAGGTACGACTCTGCAAAGTTCCCTGTGGGTCAGCGCTTTGGCTATAAAACCAAACCCACCTCCCGAAAGAGCACCAGGGCAAGGGAGCGGGTGGTGCCAGGGAAATCGTCCCTACCCCCCCTTTTTCGTGAAGTATTGATACTATACATCAAAACTGGTTTTTTTGGGAAGAATCAAGGAGTGGATAATCTTGTGCGCCAGCCGCCCTGTGTTTGGGTTTTCCCCTTTGACAATACAGAAAATTTGTTCTATAATCAACTTGACTCAAGGTTGGACATTGGCAGGTTGAATCCTTGCCATTATTGAACTTTAAAATCCGAACCTCCTGAACGAACTCTGCTCCCTGGTTACCTGGTTGCCTTCTTTCACCTTTCAGCTTTTTGCTTGAACCTGATCGAATTGTTTGATTTGCTTAAAAACAATTCCGGGCAAATTCCTACCCCTGCAAGCATACTTAATAATGAAGAACCGCTCGAGCTGAAACCACCCGTAGGAAGGAATTGTTTGTTTCCTCTTTTTTGAGGGAACAAACAATTCCCAGGGGCCAGGTTACAAATTCACAGCACTGCTTGATCCCGATCCACGCACCTTGTTGGCTACGGCTTTCTCAAAGTCGAGGTTTGGGGTGTTGCTGGGTGGCAAAGCCACCCTGCAACACCCCAAGATCTTGTTTTCCCATGCCTTGGGGCGGGGATACCCTGGCTCTCTCAAGATACTGCACTATTTGCAGTAGACTTTGAGAAAGCCCTGCCTTGTCGGCCTAACCCTGATACTTTTCCTGCTTATGTGGTGTAAAATAAATCAATGGAC
>CAIKOL010000157.1 GCA_903829085.1 uncultured Anaerolineales bacterium
AGCCAGTCATGCTTGCGAACAGAAACTTCGGTAATGCTGCATCTGTATCCGGAAAAAGTGAGAAAGGCGGAGATACGGGATTTCGATACGCCATTTGAGCAGTTCAAGCCCTATCTGCTGCATGAAAAGACAAGTGCCATCCAGGGGTCGCCAGGGAATCAGGGGTACCCATCCTATGCAAGCATGGCCAAAGGGAGGCGATTGGTTTCTCTCATGAATAACCATGCGCTTGAATGGTTGCTTGAAAATACACATTAAGATCGTTCACCTTGCCACGAAAAGTGAACCAAAAAGAAGCTCCTTCCGAATTTGGAAAGGAGCTTCTTCTATTTTCAGCCAGGTTCTAGTATTTAACCACCCTGGGCAGCTTCTTGGCCTGGTCGATCCAATCCTGGACCTTCTTGAGGCCCGGCATGCCGTTGACCAGGTTCTTGGCGTTGTTGACTTCCACCATCTTCTTGTACAGGTTTTCAGCCACGCGCTTGGAGAGTTCCACCACGGTGTCCACACCGGCTTTTTCGAGCAGGTCGGAATACTGGCCGCCGATCCCCTTGATGCGGTACAGGTCGGCCCGGTTCACCCAATCCAGGATCAATGGTTCGGTGATCCCGGTGGCGGCTGCGATTTCCTTGCGGCCTTTTTCGGTGGCGCCGTTCTTCAAGAGCGCTTCGACCGAGCGGATGCCGGCCTTCTTGGTCAGCTTCGTCGCGTAGGCTGGTCCAATTCCTTCGATATCGCTGATTTTCATGGGTTTCTCCTTTGAATTATTTTTTCTTCCCAAGTTGGGAAGCCAGGTTGCCGAGCACGTTTTCAGCGCTTTTTACGGCTGCATCGTTGCTCAACATGCCATCGATCTGTGCACCGATGGGTGCGGGGAGTTTCTTCTTGAGAAAATCGACCACCATCTTGACGATGGTCTGGGCGGTCGCGGCCGGCACGCCGGTCTTTTTGACGATAAGGTTTACAAGTTCATCCATGGTTTGCTCCTTTTATAAATAATGGGTGATGGTATTTATACGTTAATGATAGCATGGAATTTGGGGTTTTATCCTTAAACATCCATGAGTATCCATCGATGGCTGCTTTACCAGGCCGGGGTTGTGTTGCCTCGCGCATCCTGCCAGGTTGGCACCCATACCAGCACCACCAGCTGTACCTGGATATCCGCCTTGTTGGGCTTGATCGAAACCGTTGCCAGCGTTTCGGTACCCGGGTCGATCCTGGCTTGCAAGGCGGCTGTCTCGTTATTGAATTCACTTTGCAGGGCGGTCAATTGCTGTTGGACCGAAGCTACCGTGTCTCCGGCGCGTTCGACATCCTTGCTTTCATCCACCGCACGGCTGAACCCGCGCATGGTGGTCGAGGCCCGGCTGATGGTGGAACTGCTGACTTTCCTGCCCGTAAAGGCGCCCAATAAAGTGCTGCCGAAGGAAATAGCGGTCTGGAATTTTGCCTGCTTGGCCTGTTCAGCCTGTTTCTCAACCGCCTGTTGGGCCCTGCGCAGGCGTTCCTGCAGTATGACGGTTTTTGGGGCGTATTTCTTGCGGAGTTGTTCCACCATCAGGTCGCGCTGCTCGCGCGCCTGTTGCTGTAGACGGATCCGGAAATCCCCTTCGCTCTCGTCCGGCCTGGATACTTCCTTCAGGCTGGGGCTCTGGAACAGGTCCATTTTCTGGGTTCCATACAGCCAGTTGCTAAAATCACGCGTCCAGATCGGATAATTCTTGCCCTGGGCCGCCGAGGTTGCCAGTTCTCCAAAACTGGCGTTTGCCTGAGGAGACTTTTCAAGGTCGGTTGCTGGAACATCCAGCACTTGAGCCCCATCCCACACCACCGGGATGGCATTGTCGGTGACCGCAGTGATGTAGACCATGGATTGTGTCGAATCAACTTTGGTCTTGGGGTCTGAAAAATTGATCTTTGCAGCCCCGAGCATCTTCGGTTCGTAGTGCAGTTTATAACCTTGAGATTCGCTGCCACGTACCGGAACGTAGAAACTTGGTATGCCAGGCGGCAGCGAGGCGGGTTGGGTCGTATTCGCTGCGACCGGGATCGGTGCGGCTGCCGTTGCCCCGGGAGTGGGATTTGCAGTTACTCCACCCGCAACGCTGGCCTTCAAGGGATCCATCAGGGTTTTAATTTGATCCCGGGTCAGCGGCCCGCGCAAGTACGAGAGCGCCCATCGCGATTGGAAGATCTCAGGGGCATCCTCGTGCGTGTTGTTCATCAGGAATACCCGGCTTCCCAGGCTGGACAGGGTTTTTTCGATCTGGGACCGGTCGAACTGCGCGCCGGAACTGGCAGCCGCGCTGTCCAGGCCGTCCAGCAGGCGGGCTTTATCTCTTTCAGTCTGCAGGCGCCCGATGAACCACGTCCCGGCATTGCCCAGGGCTTTATAGTCCAGGTCGACCGGGTTCTGGGTGGCCAAAACCATTCCGACGCCGAAAGCACGCGCTTGCTTTAGCAATGTGATCATAGGTAATTTTGAGGGCGGGTTTGCGATTGGCGGCAGGAAGCCGAAGATCTCGTCCATATACACGATCGCTCGCAGGCTGGTGGTGCCGGATTGGCCGCGCATCCACCCCAGCACCTGGGTCATGAGCAGCGAGACAAAGAACATGCGCTCAGGATCGCTTAAATGGCTGATCGAAAAGATGGCAATGCGTGGTTTTCCCTGGGGAGTATATAAGATCTGGCTGATGTCCAAGGGGGTACCCTGCAGCCAGGCATTGAAGCCCGGGGAAGCCAGCAGGTTGTTCAAAGCCAGTACCAAGGCGAACCGGTCCTTGGCTGGGTAAAAGGATTCAAGGTCAAGTACACCGATCCTGGTCACCGGGGGCTTTTGAACCTGCTGGATGATCGCAGCCAGGTCAAGGTCCTGTCCCTGCCTCCAGGCTGTATCCATAATAGTTGAAAGCAGGATATGCTCGCGGCTTTGCACCGGGTCGGCTTCGATCCCGACCAGTCCGAGTAAGCTCGTAACCGTTGTACCGATCCGTTCCCGCAGGAGGTCTTCATCCTCCAGGATTGCTGCAGGCGGGGCAGCGAAGGATTTTAGGATGGAGACGGGCATGCCGGCGTTACTGCCGGGTGTGTAGATGATGACGTCAGCCGCATCCCGCAAGCGCTGGATCCGGGCGCCATCCTGCCCCCAGCTTGCCAGGCCGTTCTTCCACGTTTCGGCCTGCTTGTTGGCATACTCCTCCGGCGTCATGCCCTTCTGCTGGGCATCCTCCAGGTTGATCCAGGGCAGGAAATCCTGCCCGGAAAGGTTGGGGAAGGTCAGCATCAGGTCTGCCAGGTCGCCTTTGGGATCGATCAATATGGAAGGCACACCGTCAATGGCAGCTTCTTCAATGAGCGAGATACATAGCCCTGTTTTTCCGCTGCCCGTCATGCCAACGCACACCGCATGGGTGACCAGGTCTTTTGAATCATACAGCAGCAGGTCATCCTTCATTTTCCCCGCCGCCATGTCATACACCCGCCCTAGATAGAAGGAACCTAATTTTTCATAGTCTTCCATATTCCTGATCCTCCTTCACTGGAAAAACAAAAAAGCATGTACCAATTGGTACTTCCCAATAAACCGGGGGGCGTAGTCCTCCCCCACTTATTGAGAAGATACTGCCAATTGTAATATAGAAGTGTTCTTGATAGTACCCACAGGTTATGTTTCAGGCTTTTCACCAGGCAGGGGATTCAATTAGAATTGGTTGTCATGCTCCCTTATTTTGCTTGACAAATCAGAACAAACGTTCTATGATTGTTGTGTGCTGGCCGCAAGGTTGACCCTTGCCACTCCCTGAACCTTACCATCTGAACTTCCTGAACAGCCCCTGCTTTTTTGATTGCTTGTGTACCTGATACCCTGTTCTCTGCTCGTTCTATTCGTTTGATTGTATCTTCTCAAAAAGAAGGGGAAGATGTGGGGTGTGCGGGCGGCGAAGCCGCCTGCACACCCCACACCCCCAATTTATTGAGATGATTCGTTTGATTTGCTTAAAAACGAATAAAACGAATATTTAAGGCCTGCAAGGGTATATTATAATGAAGAACCTTTGCCTTTGAATCCTCGCTCAAGACCTATTCGTTTGTTTCCTCTTTTTGGAGGAAACAAACGAATAACCCGGTATGGTTCCGGGGCGAAACCCCATCCGCTCTTCCCCTTTTACCTGCCTTTCTCTGCTCGTTATTTCCTGGTTGCCTGTGTATCTGATACCCTTGGCTCTTTGGGAGCTGCCAGGATGGACGTAAAGATAAGGGGGTGTTGGGCG
>CAIKOL010000158.1 GCA_903829085.1 uncultured Anaerolineales bacterium
CCCCAAACCCCGACTTTAAGAACACCCTGGGATATAGAAAAAGGGCGACCGGTAAACCGGTCGCCCTGGCTGGCTAGATCACGATATTGACCAGTTTCTTCTGCGCCACGATCACTTTCCGGGGCGGTTTACCATCCAGGTATTTCTGCACAATTTCACTCGACAGCGCAGCTGCGCGGATATCTGCCTCGCTGGCATCCGCCGGGACGACCAGCCGGTGGCGCAGCTTGCCATTCACCTGCACCGGGATGGTGATCTCGTCTTCCCGGGCAGCTTCTTCATCCACCTGAGGCCAGGGCTGGGTATGGACGGAATATTTGCGCCCGGTCTGTTCCCAGAGCTGCTCGGCGATGTGGGGAGCCACAGGCGCCAGCATGCGCAGGTAGATATCCACGGCCTCGTTCCATTCGGGCGTTCCGTACACACCGGCTTCCCTGGCTTTGCCCATCTCGTTCAGCAGTTCCATCAGCCCAGAGACAATGGTGTTGAACTCAAACTGCTTGAAGTCCCGGGTTACGCGCCGCAACATCTGGTGAACCCGGCGGCGCAACAGCCGCCTGGTCTCATCAGAAGCGACCTGGTTTGGATTGTGGGCCGGGTCGGTAACCAACGCCCAAACCCGCCGCAGCCAGCGGACGGTGCCATCGATGCCGGAGGAGTTCCACGGCGCACCCATTTCCCAGCGGGCAAAGAACATTAAGAAGGAGCGCACCGCGTCCGCGCCGTAGCGTTCCACCAGCTGGTCGGGCGCCACCACGTTGCCGCGGCTCTTGGACATTTTCTCGTTGTCCTCGCCCAGCACCATACCCTGGTTGCGCAACTGGATCATCGGCTCGGGGCCTTTGGTGATGCCCATATCGCGCAGCGCCTTGTGGAAGAAGCGGGTATAGATCAGGTGCATATTGGCATGTTCGATACCGCCAGTATAGGTATCCACAGGCATCCAGTAATCGTATTGGGCGGGGTCGAACGGGCCCTGATCGTATTGCGGGGACAGGTAGCGCAGGTGGTACCAGGAAGAGCACATGAAGGTATCCATCGTGTCGGTCTCGCGCTCGGCGGGGCCGCCGCAAACCGGGCAACGGGCATTCTTCCAGGTGGGATGCAGTTTCAAGGGCGATTCACCGGTGGGCTTCCAGGCCACATCCTCGGGTAGCAGCACGGGCAGGTCGGTATCCGGGACCGGATTCCAGCCGTCCTTTTCGCAATAGATCATCGGGATGGGCGCGCCCCAGTAGCGCTGGCGGGAGATCAGCCAGTCGCGCAGTTTATAGTTAATGGAGCCTTTGCCAAAACCCCGGTCGGTCACATACTGGATGGCGGCGTGGAAAGCCTGGTCGGCAGAGGTGCCGGTCAGGGGGCCGGAATTAACCATCGTGCCGGAGGCAGGGATGGAGGCGGGCATTGTGGCGCCATCCAGGGGGGGGATGTCAGCGGGCTGGATGACCACCCGCACTTCGATCCCAAATTTGCGGGCGAAAGCGAAGTCACGCTCATCATGCGCCGGGACAGCCATGATGGCGCCCGTGCCATAGGTCATCAGGACATAGTCGGCGATATAGATGGGGATCTTTTCGCCGTTGACCGGGTTGATGGCATACGCACCGGTGAAGACACCAGTTTTTTCCTTATCGGCAGCCTCGCGGTCAATGTCCGACTGGCGGGCAGCCTGGGCCTGGTAGGCATTCACCTCGGCCTGCTGCTCCGGTGTGGTGACCCTGGACACCAATGGATGCTCGGGGGAGAGCACCATGAAGGTGACCCCCCACAAGGTATCAGGGCGGGTGGTAAAGATCTCGAAAGTCTCGCCACTCTGGGTTGTAAATGTGACAATAGCGCCTTCTGAACGGCCGATCCAGTTGGTCTGCAGAACCTTCACGCGCTCGGGCCAGTCCATGCCTTCGTAGTTCAGCAATTCTTCAGCGTAGGCTGTGGTCTTGAAGAACCATTGGGACAGGTTCTTCTTGATCACCGGGGTGCCACAGCGTTCGCAATGGCGGTCATCGCCCCAGACCTGTTCACGGGCCAGGGTGGTGTTGCAGTGCGGGCAGAAATCCACCGGCGAGAGTTTGCGGTAGGCCAGCCCGTGCTTGTAGAGCTGGCTGAAGAACCACTGGGTCCACTTGTAGTATTCCGGGGTGGCAGAGATGGCTTCACGCCGCCAGTCCCACATGGCGCCCATGGAGCGCAACTGGCCGCGCATGCGCTCGATATTTTCGAAAGTGCGCTTCATGGGATGGATGCCTTCCTTGATGGCGGCATTCTCAGCCGGCAGGCCGAAGGCGTCAAAACCGATGGGGAGCAGGACGTTATACCCGTTCATGCGCATGAAGCGGGCGTGGGCATCTGACGGGATAAAGGCGTACCAGTGACCGATGTGCAGGTCGCCGGAGGGGTACGGCAGCATGGTCAGGGCATAGTGCTTGGGTTTGCTGGGATCAATATTAGCTTGATACAGCCCGTCCGCTTCCCATTTGGCCTGCCATTTCGCTTCGATTTGAGAGGGAATATAGTCGCTCATTTCTTGTTCCTTATAACAAAAATCCCTTCATCCACTCAGGGACGAAGGGGTTATCTCCGCGGTACCACCCAGATTATGCAATCTTCCAGACTTGCATCACTCAATGGCGATAACGGGCGTACCCGGCGCTGACTACTGGATTCACCAGCGCAGTCTCTCTTGCGAGGGCAGGCGAGTTCGGTCTGCAAGGCGCTCCCGCGTGCGCCATGAAGGGCTTCCACCTCGCTCTCCCTTCTCGCTGACGGGATGACCTACTACTCCTGTCATGACTTTCAATGTTGCGTTTATTATAGCACAACCGCGATGAGAGCATCATCGCGATTGCGAGTGGACCCAGCGAGACTCGAACTCGCGGCCTTCTCAATGCCATTGAGACGCGCTCCCAGCTGCGCTATGGGCCCATACCCGATTTTCGATTGCAGATTGCAGTTCTTTGCGCCCAATCACCGACCTTCCGTTCGCAATCTACAATCCTGGTGGACCTGAGGGGATTCGAACCCCTGGCCTCCTCAGTGCGATTGAGGCGCGCTCCCAACTGCGCTACAGGCCCATTGTTGGGCGAACGGTATTCTACCTGAGTGAGGTAGGAATGTCAAGGAAACATCCGCAGCGAAATATCACAGCATCCGGTCTTATGGATCAGCGGACTCTGCGCTTCCACTCATCCTTCAACTGCATATCACGCGGGCTTTCCCCCGACTCCAGCCCCAGGAAATCCGTCATCAAGCGGTTGAACTTGGGACCTTCATCCAGCATGGGGAAATGGCCGGAATTTTCGAGCACGATCTGATGAACCTGTTCAGTCATGGACAGCATACGCTCATACGAGGGCGTCTCCACCGCCGGGTCATTCTGTCCATGCACCACCAGGCAGGGTGTGAACATGGTATCCATGAACGACAATAGGTCCAGGCCGTTCAGGTCATTCAGCGAGGTGATGATCGCCTGCGGGTCGCCTTTCGGAGCGTCGGCACGGGCAGGTTCCGTTACCGGATCCTTGCTGAGCAACCAGTCCGCCAGGTCGGCGGGAGAGGCAGGCGAACGCAGGCGCATGGCAACCGATTTTTGATCCAGTGGAACATTGATCGCCATCAGGCGATCCACCAAGTCTGGGTATTTTCGAGCGAACAGGATGGCCACCAAGGCTCCCAAACCATGTCCAACGAGGGCAACCTTGCGCATCCCCATTTCCAGCATAAACCGGTCGAGCAAATTGACCTGCTGCTCCAGAGAGTACCGGAACGGATCGTGGGCGGTATCTCCAAAGCCCCACAGGTCGAGGGCATAAGCGCGAAAAGACATGGCCGCAGTCTGCATGGCCGGCACCCAGTAACGCCAGGAGCCAACCCAGCTGTGCAGGAAGATGATCGGACGCCCGCGCCCGAGCACCTCGTAATGCACAATCTTTTCGTCAAGAAGTATCGCGCTCATACCTGGTCTGACATACTTATTTTCCGTGTTGAGCCAGGATCGCCTGGATGCGCTCCGTCAACTGGTCGGGAGCAAACGGCTTCAACAGGTATTCCACAGCTCCAGCCTGGAGACCGGCCTGGATCTCTGCATCCTGTCCCTTGGCTGAAAGGAAAATGATGGGTATATTCTTCAAGTTCGGCTCAGCCTTGATGACCGCACAGGCCTCGTACCCGGTCATACGCGGCATGCGCACATCCATCAGGATGAGATCGGGGACCTCTTTGCGAGCCAGAGTCACCGCTTCTTCACCATTGCTGGCGGCGACAACATCATAATTGGCAAAGCGCAGGGTAAATGTAATCAAATCCCGGATGTCACGTTCGTCTTCCGCAATCAATATTTTTGTCATACTTGCTCCTCAGCCTGATACACAGGCAGGGTGAATGAGAATGTGCTCCCCTCGCCTGATAAACCTTTGCTTGTCATCCAGATCTTGCCTCTGTGCATGGTAACCAACTGCTTTACGATGGCAAGGCCAAGACCCGTCCCCGGGGTAGCCAACACGAGCGGATTCTCACCCCGGAAGAAACGCTCAAAGATGCGCTCGGCATCCACCTGGTCAATCCCGATGCCGTTATCCTGAACATCCACCCGGACCATTCCAGTTACGGGCTGCATGTGAATGGTGATTTTTCCATTTTCAGGCGTGTAGTGGTAGGAATTGTCCACCAGGTTTGCCAGGATCTGGCGCACCCGTTCCAGGTCTCCGGTCACACGCGGCAACTCCCGAGGCAGATCCAGGGAAATGCCCATCGGTTTGTTCTCTTCCTGCGATCTGCGCAGCAGGTCGGCAACCACATCATCGGCCACTTCGCGCAGGTCAATGGCCTGGAGCGAAAGCGAGACGCGCCCAGCCTCGATGCGCGAGATATCCAACAAATCATTGACCAGGACGCTCAGGCGCTCGGTGTTGCTGCGGACAATTTCCAGGAAGTGATTCTGGCTCTCATTCACCGCGCCGGCTGCGCCCATCAGCAATATGTCCACGTAGCCTTTAATGGATGTCATCGGGGTACGCAGTTCGTGGCTGACCGTGGCGACAAACTCCGACTTGAGCCGGTCCACCTCCACCTCGTGGGTGATGTCGCGGAAAATAGAAACCGTGCCCAGGAATTCGTTGCGCCAGATGACCGGCGCCAGGTGCACCAATACCACGCGCCCATTCTCGAGGGTCAATTGTTCAGCGTAGGTATCCCCTGGTTGGTGGCTGGATGGGTCATCGGACCAGGCGTGGATGGTCTGCATCCAGGTCTGGGAGGCCTTTCCAAAAAGACCGACAAAACTGTCCAGCGGCTGGCCCAGCACCTGGCTGCTTTCCAACTCGAGGATGCGTTCGGAGCTTGAGTTTAAGAATGTGATAATGTTGCCCGCATCCGTAACCAGTACGCCGTCGGCAACCGCCTCCAGGATGGCCTGCTGGCGGCTGGCCTCAACCTGCTGGGTGCGCAGCATGGCTCCCAGGCGCTCAGCCTGGTCACGAATGAGGATGTACAACTGGGCGTTGTTGATCGCAACGGATACCTGGTTACCAATGGCCTGCACAAGGTTCATATGTTCAGGCGTGAAGTAACCCACCTGCCGGTGAAAGACCATGATCGCGCCGATGACTTCTTCACCGACCATCAACGGGGCGGCAAGGACACTGCGGTGACTGGAGGAAATGGGCGGGAACTCGACCCAGCGCGGGTCCTGGCGAACATCGTCCACGCGCACCGCCTGGCGGTTCTTGATCACCCAGCCTGCCAACCCTTCGCCGTCCTTGAGGGGTGTCAGACGGTCGCCTTCGGTCATCTCCGGGGTCAGGTAACCGTAGCCAGCCCGGTGATGGATGGTCCTGTCCTCGGGATCGACCATCAGGATGCTGCCCTGCTCGGCACCAATGGCATCATTGAGCAATGCCAGGGTGCGGTTGAGGGCGCGGTCCAGGTCGAGAGAAGCGGAAGCCTCGGTCAGAATGCGCAGCAGTGTCTCGGTATTGCGCTGCTCACGATCCAGTTCAGCAGTGCGTTCAACAACGCGTTGCTCGAGTTCATCCGCGAGGCGGCGAGTCTCGGCGTAAAGCCGCCCGTTCTGGATGGCAACCGCAGCCTGGTTGGCCAGGGTACTGAGGATCTGCTGCTCATCTTCGGTGTAGACATTGGGCTTATAACTCTGCGCCGAAAGCATGCCAATGGTTTTACCGCCCATCGTGATGGGAACAGCCACGATCGAGCGCGGCTGCCCTTCCCCATACGTCTGTCCGCCAATTTCATCCAATTTTTTCACATCCGGGATCAGCAAGGACTCGCCGGTTTCAATCAACCGACCGCTGATGCCCTCGCCGAGCGGGATGTGCGCACTGGGGGAACGCCCACCCGGATCCATCAGGTAAACGCCTTCAATATCACTGCCACTTTCAGCCAGCAAGGCAATCACGAATGACTCGGCCGGCATCAATTGGGCGGTGGCGCGGTGGATGGCCACATAGATCTGTTCAGGATCCAGGCTGAGACCAATCTCATAGGATGCGCGGTTGATAGTGGTCAGTTGCTCGGCTCGGGAAACCGTGGCCTGGTACAGGCGGGCGCTTTCCAGCGCAATGGCGGCCTGGTTGCTGATGGTGCGCGCCAGGTCAAGGTCGGTGCCTGAGAAGTGGCGGATCTCATGCATGTGAACGAACGCCAGGGCACGCAGGGTTTGTCCGCTGGCCAGAGGTAGAATCAGCAGGGATTGTGTTCCCTTGAGCATGGCAGACAACGAACTGAGGTCCGGCTCGTTTTCCACTTCTTCGGTACTGAAGACGCCCAGGGATTCACGCAGCCGGTCGAAGATCGGCGCAACCGGGAGGGATTTGGAATGGGACCTGGCGCCGGCAGGGGTGACCAGCTGCAACATGGGAACACTGAACCGGTCAAAAGTCACCATCGAAATCTTGTCCGCGGAGAGCGCCCGCAGGAGTTCTTCGGCGGTCATGCGCAGCACCTGGTCTTCATTAAGCAGCCCATTTAAGTCGGAAGACAAGCGGTTGAGCAGAGACAGGCGCTGAGAGCGTTGATCCAGCTCGGCTGCACGGCGCAGGCTGTCTTCGTACAGGCGGGCATTTTCAAGTGCGACCGCCGCCTGACTGGTAAAGGTGGCCGCCATCTGGCTTAACTCCAGCGTATAAAAGTTCGGTTCAGCCTTTTCAAGGGCGATCACGCCAGCCACCTCGCCTTTTGAGACCAGCGGGACACCCAGCCAGGAGAGGCGTTCCGCCTCCACCAGGGTCGTGAAGCGCGGGTCCTGGCGCACATCGCCCACCACGATTCCCTGCGAGGTACGATTCATCTCGGCCAGCAGGGCAGAGTCTTGAATATCGACCGTCAGGCCAATGCGCTGTTCATTATCGGGGAAGCCGCGCGCTTCCGCCACCGACATGCGTTTGCCCTCACGCAGCCACAGGATGGCCGTATCATACGGGAGCACGCTGCCCAAGCGATCCAGCAAGCCAGCCACCAGTTCGCCGGATTTCAGGCTGGAGGTCATGGCAGCCGAGACTTCGGTCAAAGCCTGCAACTGGGCAGCGCGTTCCTGCGAGGCTTGCGCCAGGCGGACATTTTCCAACGAAAGCGCCACCTGCTGGGTCAGCGAGAGGAGCAACACTTCGTCCTCGGCAGAAAATCCAGCGGAAGTGTTGAAATTGTCCAAGACAAGCACGCCCAATGCCTGTTCACCGGCTTGGATGGGAACGACCAGGCTGGAAACCGGCATGCGCCCGGCAGTGGCTTCACGATAGCGGAGCAGGAACTCGGCGCTCAGGTTGTAGTCACGCGCAAAGTTAACCTCATCCACACGGCGAGGTTTCTTCTCGGCGAAGGTGCGGCCCGGCAGAGATTCACCAGGGCGGTAGGTAATTTGCATCAGGCTCTCAGCATCGGCATAGCCTTCAACCGCCCGGGGAGCCAGGAGATTTTCCTGTTCGTTATAAAGCAATACGACACCGGCATGGGCCGTGGTAACCACCCGCAGGGCGCTTTCCAACAAGGCTTTGACGATACTATCCGGGTTAAGGCCGCTCAATTGGCGGCTGAAATCGAGCAACAGGTTCACTTCCCGCAGGCGACGACGCGTTTCGGTAAGCAGGCTGATATTTTGCAGGATAATGGAAACCTGGCGGGCGATCTGGAAATACGTTTGCCGGTCTTCCTCGGTCAGGGCGGGCATCGGCTCCGAGCTGATGGCCAGGACCACCGCCACGGGTTTCTTATCAATTATAATAGGCAGGCAGACGAATGCTTTGGCATGCAGACTGGTAAGCAGGGGGGTCTCACGCCAGGTATCGTCCTGCTCAAGGTTCATCACGAGCAGGGACTCGCCCGTTTGCAAGCTGGAGCGAAGCGGATTTCGCTGGCCGAACAGGGCTTCGGGGCTGATGCCCTGCGGGATATTTCCAAATACATGCAGCAGTCGCGGCCCATCATTGGTATCCTCTGCCACGATGGATACATTCATCTCCAGTTGCGTGAGCATTTCACGACCAAGCGCCTGGAGAGCCGAGGGCCTGTCCACCTGGCTGTTGATGGTTTCAGTGATCTCCAACCCGGCGCGGATGCGGCGAGCGCGCCGTTCCAGGTTGCGGATGGAAATCATTTGCTCCAGGTCTTTATGTAAAAGGATGGGCAAATGGCTCTGGCTGATGGAAAGCAACTGCTGTTGACGATCCAGGCTGGTGGAAAGTGTCTCGACCTTCACCTGGTAGGCAGATAAACGGCGTGTGCTCTGGATGATAAGCGCTGTCTGGGCGGCAAAAACGTCGATGGATTCCAAGGTAACCTGGTCCGGGCGCAAGCCATCCCGGGGAGCATCCAGGCTGATCAAGCCGATGGGATTGCCCTCACTATCGTGGAGCGGATAGAATAGGACGTCTTCCGGATTCCAGGCATTCTGCACCGGTTGCCCCTGAGCCTGCATAATGGTCACCAGTTCGACTTCGCCTGAAACCACCGGCCGCCGTTCATAGGGAATGAAATATCCCTGCCCAACCTTGAACTCAGCGCGCAATAACTGTGCCAGCGCACCCCAGGGCTGCTGGTGAGCTTTGAGCAGGTTCAAGGTTTCTGAAGGCATGCCCACCCCGGTCACCCGGCGCTGCATCATGGTATCCGGGTCAACAATGCTCATTAAAACGATCTGGAAGGGGGTGGCTTCCTGGATACCGGTTGAAAGTACTTCGAGGGATTGCTCCAGCGGCTGGTCTATCCCCAGGGAGGAGGCGGATTCGAACAGGCGCGAGAGGGTTTCGGCGCGGCGGTTTAACAGGGCATTGCGTTGCACTTGATCCTGGAAACGCCGGGTATTCCCCAAAGCGATGGCAGCCTGGACTGCCAGGGCCTGGGTGATCTCCAGCGCGTCCTGGTCAAAACGGGAAGGGGATAGGGAGTGCAGGTGCAACAACCCGACGATCTTGTCCTGATAGGCAATAGGCACCACCAACGCCGAACGGACATCTTCGTGGCTGGGCTGGTACGCCGCGCTGGCGAAATCATCCACCAGGATCGCGTCACCCTTTTTCAGCACGGCAAGCTCAATGGGCAACAATTCCCCGCCCGGTGCATCACCCAGGTGAGCCATGAGGCGCGGTTCACCGGCAGGTTCAACCTGCGGGTCAAAGAGCAGAACAGTTCCACAGTCCGCCCGGGTGGTACGCAAACTTTCATCATAAACGACCTGCAGAAGATGCTTCCATTCCTCAGTTGTATTCAACTCGCGGCTGATGCGCGTCATGGCTATCAACTGGTCGACACGCCGGCGTAATCCATCGTCGGTCTGACTTCCCAAAGAGACACTTTCGATCGCAGCGGCGAGCTGACTGGCAGCAGTGGTAACCACCTGCAGGTCATAATTGTTGAAATAATCCACTTTCTTGCTGGTGAGCATCAACTCCCCAAGGCCGCGCTCGCGGGCTGCCAACGGGATAATCATCGCAGATTGCATTCCCAGGGTTTCCATAAAGGGCCGGTAGACTGAAATAAGGCGCTGGTCCTCCGACAAATGACCGGAGAGAAAAGGCCTGCGACTGCCGGTTACAGTAAAATGGAACTGGGTTTCATCCACAATCAGCCGGGAAAGCGGCTCGATGGATTCGGGCTGCATCCCAAACAGAGAATCGGTATGCAAGTGCAAAACACCGCGCATCTCATCCAGCAGGAATATGGCTGCCAGGTCGGCCTGGAGCAGGCGGGCCAATTCCTGCACGATGTAGCGCAGCATTTCATCGCTGGTGGCTGCTGAAGAAACCAGGCTGGAAATCCGTCGCAACGCCTCCGAACGTTGAGCGCGCTGACGAACCTGCTGGACCAGGGTCACATTATCAATGATGGGGGCTGCCTGGTTGGCAACAATATGAAGCAAGCGGATCTCATCCGGCAAGAAAGCCATCTCCGGCTTGCGATGGTTGGATATCTGCAAATAACCCAACGGATGCCCGGATGAGATCAGCGGGATAAGAAGCGTATCGCGCCAGGAAGCAGCCCGGGCGTAGTCCTGGAAGCCCAATGCAAGCCACAGTTCGTCATCCATGGCATTCTGTGTCTTCAATAATTCCTGATTCAGGAAATGCAATTCTGCCTGGCTTCCGGCGGCTATTGGCACATGGTAAAGTTCCACGATCTGAGGCGGCATGCCGGTAAAGGGAACCTGCGCTTCCAGAGCCCGGCGGTTTTCGTTGTAGACCAGGAAGCCAAGGATTTCCACGTCAAACAAGGGGGTGATACTATGCACCAGCTGGGCGAACAGGTCATGGGGATCGCGGGTCGAACCGAGCGCCTGGGCCAGTTTTGCCAGGCCGCTCAACTCCGTCGAACGGTGCTGCTCTGCTTCCAGCATCGAGACGTTGCGAATGGCAGCGGCGGCCTGTCCGACCACCAGCTGGAGGATTTCCAGGTTTTCCTGGGTAAAGGCATCGACGTTCGTCAACCCCACTTCCAGGGTTCCCACCAGGTCGTTTCCAGCCAGCATGGGCAACCCAATAAATGAGCAGTAGAGATCCTGCAAATTGTCGGAGGAACGGGAAATTTCAGGATCTTTCTGAGTATCTGGGATGAATAATAATTGGCGTTTTCCGGTCAGCCTGGCGGAATATCCGACCGGGGCCTGGGGCTGGCCTTTTTCAATCTGCCTGTCAGAATCGGTGCCAGTGCCAAAATGGTACGGGGTAAGGGTCTGTGCTTCGGGATCCCAGATCTTAATTTCAAGCTTGTCTGCCGGCACCAGCCGTTCAATATTCTCCAGAACCATCTGGATGGTTCCCAACAACCCCAGACTGGCTACCACGGATTGGCTGAAATCAGTCAGAATTTTTAAAGTCGAACCAGAAGCCGCCTGCGATCCAGTCAGAAGCGCATTGGCAGTATCAGATTGACTTATTGAAACAAGTAAGGATGAGGGCGAGCCAGGCACCTGATAGGAGACGCACTCCACCGGGCGGCCATTCACTGAAAAACGAACCTGCCCTTCCGACGTACAGATCCTTAAGAAATCTTCACTGGGGCGGATGCGATGTGCCAGTAATTCCAGGTTGGGTTGTTCCCCTTCATGCAAATCGAACAACTGGCGTGCGGCAGGGTTGACATAGTTCACCCGCCCGCCAGACTGCACTACGAGGACGGCGTGGGAGTGGCTGGAAATATCCAGCGCTGGCTGGGCAGGCGGCACCGGTATTGGAATTGGGCGCCTGCGGATAAGGCGCGGCAGACCCCAGACCAGGAGAAAGAACACCAACCCGGTCAGAAGTAAGAGAATCCCCAGTAATACCGGATCCAGTGGCATGGTGAAGAGGAGGTCAGCTCTTGACTGCCGGGACAGGGGCATCCTGCCTACGGACTTCGGCAGCCAGCTCGGCGATCTCGCGAATATCGGCGAAAGATTGCTGGGTGGGGTTCACAACCCCGATGGAAAGCGTCATCAAAGGGGTCTTTTCCATTTGACCTTCCGTATTGGCAGCCATGATGAAACCCTGCTGACGGTCAATAAAATTGTAATGGGTCAGGACTTCATCTGCAAAGCGCGTCTTGAGACGATTGCGGATGTTTGGCGCAGTGTCTTTATGCGTAATGATGACAAAATTGTTGCCACCGGCGTGGCCGATAAAGTCAGTGGGTTTTCCCAGCGCATCCACCACTTCGCTCATCAACATGGCGGTGAATCGGAGCACATCGTCTGCGGCGGGAAAGCCATTGACATCCTTGAATTGATCAAAATAATTGATGCGGATGTCCATATAGGCCCAATCGCTCTGGCGGATGGTCAAGCGCAGTTGCTCCTCGATCAACCTTCCGGCAGGGAGGCCGGAACGCGGGTCGGTAAGGGCTTCACGCTCGGAACGGCGAATGGCACCCACCACCCGCAATTTCAACTCTTCAATATCAAAAGGCTTGGTAATGTAGTCGTCTGCCCCCAGTTCAAGGCCCTGTAATTTGTCGCTGCGTTCATCCTTCTGGGTCAGGAAAATGACCGGGATGTGGCTGGTACGTGTGCTGGTACGCAGATTACGACAAACTTCATAGCCATCAATATCGGGTAACATGATATCCAGCACGATCAAATGCGGCAGTACCAGGCGCGTCTTTTCCAGTGCATCCAGACCGCGCCCGGCCACATCCACGTCAAAACCCAGGCTGTTGAAATAAATCTTCAACATATTGGAAATGTCGATATCATCTTCGACAACCAAAAGGCGTGCTTTTCCCATAGTAATGCCTCCCGTTCAACTGCGCCGGTGCGCCTGCTTGAGGCGCGGCCGCATGGTCAAGATAAGTTCTTGTGAATGCTCGTGTTCCAGCAAGCGGAAACTGAAACACGCTGCCTTGACGATCATTTGTTCCCCAAGTGGACACTTGAACCTTATACCCAAAGGACGATCCTTGCAACGGCCCTGCAGGGCCAATGTCCTGGTCTTCGACCTTCCCATTGGAAGACCATGATTAAAACGTAAACTGACGGGGACTGGCTGGTCCAACATGCCGCCGTCTAAAATTAATATATCATTTCTCGCCGCCGTCAGCATTGCAAAAACATCACGGGGACGGGGCATGTCCCAAGCCGCTTCAAAACCGTCCGGTCAAGGAATTGTAACCGGGACTCTCAACAAAAAGGCCTGCAACAATAATCTTACGATAAGTTGACTGTTCTGACAACTCCATCCGCACGAGGGTGCACGGTGTTCTACAAGTCGCGGCTTGAAAATTTTCTGACACAGATTCCACGAATTAAACGGATTTCAGGGTGGCCTCAGGTGGAAAAATTATCGCCCAATGCTACCATGTGGTCTGGTCCTGTTCACCACGGCGGGGATAGAGGCGCGGGTGTTTGCTGGCATCCTTCAACTTGAGGTGGTCGCTATCCTCATATTTAACATCGCGGTCGATCACGTGGCGCTCAGGGGTGGCGAACAGGACCACATCTGATTCGATCGTCCGGGCCGGGAAGATGACCATCCCCGCCCCTATCCGGCAGTTGTGTCCCACGCATCCACCCAGCACCGGGCGGTTGGAGACCGCAAGCTTATCGTGCCCATTCAGAGATCGAATCGGTGCAGGTATTAAATTATAATCCGTAAAGGTATTGCCTGCACCGATGAAAGTGTTGCGCCCAATCACGCACATCTGCAGGCAGGTATTTTGAGCCACCATGCCATTTTCCATGATGGTGGTCAACCAAAGCGAAGCCCGGAACGGCAGGAAAGTACCATCTCCCACCACGGAGAGCATCAACTGGCAATCCTGTGAAATATTAACATTACTTCCGATGATACAGTTTTCGATCACCGCTCCGGCATTGATGGTCACATTATCCCCGATGGTCGTGGGGCCATGGATGATGGCAGTGGGGTCAATCACGCAGTTCTTGCCCACTATGACCAGTTCGGAACATTCCAGCGCTTGCTTGCCTTCGTAAAGTGACTTCCCCAGGACTTTCAACTTGAACAACAAGTCTTTGTCCAGGCGGTCTTCGAAACGCGCTCCGCGGGCAAATAAACCAAAGACACTATCGGCAATAAAAATATGCGTCCAGCAGTCAATCGCCATCATCGCCCGTAACGGAACCTGGTAAAGAAGGTCACCGCTTTCGGTGGCCATATAGGTGGGGATATGATAATAGCCGATCTCGCGCGCCTGCGAATCGACGACCAGCGGCTCCACGTCGGCTTCGGGACCGTTGGGGTAATACCACAGATCGGCATAATGGAGATCGCCTGCCGGTGTGTAGGATACAGATAGCGGCAAGGCATGTTCACGGAAAGCGCCATCTTCAATTGAAAAGGCAGCCCTGACGGCGCGGTTGCGCTTCAAGGCCTGGCGCATGAATTCAGTTATATAGCCTTCATCGAACCATAAATTGTCGCGATAAACGATCATTGCATCGCGTGAGATCGGCAGGCGTTCGCCGGGTTGAATTTCCTTTTCGCGGTCAATATACGGAGCCAGTAAATCGCGCTGGTTGAGCCAGAGGGGTTTGTTCTGAATGCGCAAATCACGCGCCGGTTCGTTGAAGGGCGGAATGTGCCGGGGAGCCTGAAGGATCACTTTTAGCATGGCATTAACTCATCGGAGTCCGATCAATCACAATTGTACACGTGCTGTCGCCACACGCAATACATTTTTTCTCTTCCACCAGGAAATATTTTCCGCCGCTGAGCCAGTACAAGCTTTCCTGCAATAAACCCACTGCCATGGCACAACACGGAGCATCGCTATGTCTTTCCCAACACAGCGGGCAACGCTCGATCTGCCAGGAGATGTATTTCTCATCCATATCAAGCCGGACACGCTGGCCTGTGAATTGGTTGAACAGACCCGCAATCGCTTCACAACCCGCCTTCAGGCGGGGCTGCAAAGGCAACATTCGGAAGGCGGGGTCGTTCAACCCGAGCCCAGGTCCAAACTCGCGCAAGCCGTATTTCAAACAGGCACGCCCCACGCGCATGGCCAGCCCGCGCCCGGCCCGAGGTCCATAAGCATATTCCAGCGCAACCTGGAGGCGGGCGATATGTTCAAAAGGAAATTGCAGGTCCAGGTTGGCGGCAGGAAATTGGTCTATATAATCCGGAAGATGGGCAAGGTTCAGAATGGCGTTCACGCCTTGATGCCCGAGGATCTCTTCCATTGCCAGCAACATGATCCGCCCCATGCGGTTGGGGAAATAATTGATCGGCGCGGAGTTCATGCAGGTGGTTTATCCTCGTCCAGAAAATCCTTGAGCTTGTGCATGAACGGTTCCGGGTCATCGAGCATGATGAAGTGACCTGCCCTGGCGAAACGTTCCACACGGGTTTGCGGGATGCCTTCGGACATCGGTCGCCACTGATCCGGGCGGACGATAATATCCCTGTCGCCGTACATCCCCATCGCCGGCATATTCACTTTGGAAAGCATTGGGCGCAGATCGGTCCGGCGCAGAGAGGCAATGCTCAGGAGAAAGGATTCCACAGTTGTACGGGAGAGATCTTTATCCATCATGTCCGGAAAACGCGGATCCCTGCAAATGAAAGGTGATGCCACGCGCATTCCCATGCGAAAAGCCCACATCATATTGAACAGGATCACTGCGATCGGGCGACGCCCGGCCATTTTCAACGGGAAAGCCAGGGATGACCCCACAATGGGCGAGCCGACCACCACAACCTTGCTCACCCGCTGCGGATACTGGACGGCAACCGACAGGCTTACCGTTCCCCCCATACTATGCCCGACCAACGGAGCCTGGCGAATGCCAAGTCGTTCCATGAACTGGTCTACGAGGCTGACAAAATCTTGAACAGCGTAACTATTGCGCTTCTTGCCTGATTCACCAAACCCCCAAAAGTCCAACGCATAGGTGCGATAGGATGCACCCAGGTATGCCATGGTCTCCTGCCAGAGTCCCCACGAACCCAGCCATCCATGTAAAAGGATAACCGGCCTTCCACGCCCATACACTTCATAATGGACAATACCCTGGTCGGTAGTGATGGATGACACGGCAGGTTAAATTATATGGAGAGACTATTTCTCTCCATTCTCCATTTCAGAAAGGATGCTGTAGAGCAATTCAAGCAGGATTGCTTTTACCGAATCCCGATCGGTGGCAACACAAGGGATCAGTTTTACCTTTGAATCCAGGCGCAGGACGTGGCGCATGTCCTCAATATCCCAGGCTTCCTTCATATCCTGCTTATTGGCAGACACCACGTAGGGGGTGGGCGCGTAAGCGTGGAAGGTTTCCAGGATGGAACGGGCTTCGCGGAAAGTCTCAGGGCGGGTACTGTCCACCATGACAATGAAGCCGAGCATACCTTCGGAGAGGATTTCCCACATAAAGTCAAACCGGCGCTGTCCCGGCGTGCCAAACAGGTACAAGACCAGGTCATCATCCACAGTAATGCGGCCGAAATCCATGGCGACAGTGGTGGATTCTTTTACTGATTTTTCGGAAGCCGAGGAAATCTTGCGCTCGGTTGAGACCACGTCAATCTCGCTCACCGAGCGGATGAATTCAGTCTTTCCAGCACTAAATGGACCTGTAACAACCATTTTTACCGTTTGCATAATAACAATCCTAGAAAAAGGTTAGAGCGAGCGAATTCTGTTGATGAGGCGATTGACGAGCGATTTCTGCTCTTCTTTATCCTCCGAGGGGAAGACTCGCATTGTGGAGGCCGGAACCACAGCCCCTTCGAGCCGGGTGGTTACAACCAGGCCGGCTTGTAGCAAGCCATAAACGATGCGCCGGATCTCCATGTCGTTCATCTTGGTGGCGTTGGCAATTTGACGGATCGTATTACGCGGGTTGATATATGAAACAACCCGCCATTCCTCAACGCTCAAATTGACATTTCTCAGATTGGTGCCAGGGCGGTCCATGAATTTGAGGGCCATATCCAGGCTGGGAATTTCGTCCTGCAACTGCTCCCACTCGCGCATTTGACGCGAGCCTTCAATGATCAGGTTTTCGAGATCCAGGCGGACGCTGATCCTGTCGTCTGGCGGGAGAGCATCATTATCGAAGTGGAAGAAGCCCTCCACCCAGGTAAACAGGCGCTGGATGATATCGGCAAAATGCTGCTGGAGATTGGTCAGGATATCTTCCTGCGACAGGTAACCGGCATTGATGAGCAACAAGCCCAATTCCTTGTCCGAAATATGGGCAGCACGCTGTTGAATTGATTTAAACTGGCCGGAGGAAAGCTTTTTGGCTTTAAATAACACAAAAGCCAGGCTGCCATCTTCATGGGCCATCTGGGCATAAGCCAGTTTCCCATTCCGGAAGGCGACCTCGGCTGTCTCGCTGGGACCTTCAACTACAAGAGTCCCGGTTTTATTGGCCAGGTTGATGAGGTTTAATAATTGGGTTATGGTGAAGTCGCGCAAGTTGCCGCGCAGAGCCATGCTGAACCTCGAACAGTATCAATTTTAGATTAAGTTTGTAAAATGATTATACATGTAAGGCTGTCATGCGTCAAAGGGTCAGGACAAATCTGAATGTGGGAAAGTCCACTAATTTAGACAAGAAGCAGTATAATTTTTGAGGATATTTGTAAGGAGTAGCCGCCTTGTTAAAAATTTCCATCGCCTATTGCACAGTTTGAAACTACACTGACCGGGCCGTGAGCCTGGCAAATGAACTGCTTAAGAACTTCGAACCGGAAATTGAGAGTATCACGCTCATCCCTTCCCAGGGAGGCCGGTATGAAGTTACCGTGAACGATAAACTGGTATACTCCAAACTCAAGACCGGACGGCACGCCGTACCTGGTGAAGTGCTGGGACTGGTGGAAAAAATAATAAAGAAAGTGTAAGAACTTCGGAAATATATCTTGTTTTTTCGTGAGGCAACCATGGCTAAAAAAGGCCGCGTTTTTTCCGGCATCCGACCAACCGGGCGCGCCCACCTGGGCAATTACCTGGGCGCATTCAAAAATTATGTCGCTTTGCAGGATGATTACGAATGCGTCTATTGCATCGTGGATCTGCACGCGTTGACGACCGTCGAGGACACACTTAACCTGAAGCAGAACACCTACGATCTGGCCCTCGACCTGCTTGCAGTTGGCATCCGCCCGGAGGAGACCATCCTTTTCGTTCAATCCCACGTTCCCCAGGTCACCGAACTTCACACCCTCCTATCCATGGTCACGCCGCTTGGCAAACTGACGGACTTGCCAACCTTCAAGGAAAAGGTGCGCCAGAATCCAAACAACGTCAATTATGGATTGGTTGGATACCCGGTGCTGATGAGCGCGGATATCGTGCTCTATAAAACCGATCTTGTCCCGGTAGGAATTGACCAGGCTCCGCACCTGGAGTTCGCCCGTGAGACTGTGCGTTCATTTAATTACCGTTACAATACCAACGTGCTGGTGGAACCGCAGATGAAAGCCGCCGAAGTGCAAAAAGTGCTCGGCATTGACGGTAAAGAGAAGATGGGCAAAAGCCTGAATAACCATATCGAACTTGCCACCACGCCCGAAGAGACCCGCCAGCGAGTCATGATGATGGTCACCGATCCGCAGCGCATGAGACGCACAGATCCCGGCAACCCCGATATTTGCAACGTTTTCACGCTCCATAAAGTCTTCACCCCCAAAGAAGATGTGGAAATGATCAACATCGAATGCCGCAGGGCCGGTATTGGCTGCGTGGATTGCAAGAAACGCTTTGCTGAGAATTTGAATAAGGCTCTCGAACCCTTCCGGTCCAGGCGCGCCGAGATCGCTGCACAGCCAGACCGGGTACATTCCGTGCTTTCCGACGGCGCAGTCCGCGCCCGGACCATCGCCGAAAAGACCATGCAGGAGGTCCGGGCCGCAGTTCAACTGCCGTGACCAGGTTCGAAGCCTGTTATTCGGGATTCGTTATTATCAGGAAGCCAGATACCGAAGAACCAGCCTGAGACACTATGCGTGCACTGATCCAGAGAGTCACATCCGGTAAAGTAAGCGTAGAGGGGAAAACCGTTGCTGAAATTGGCCCTGGGCTGGTTATCCTGCTTGGCATTGGACGTGGGGATGACGAAGAACAGGCCAGGTTCCTGGCAGAGAAAATCGCCAACCTGCGTATCTTTGAAGATTCCACCAGCAAATTCAACCTATCCCTCGTGGATGTTGGCGGGGAAGCAATCGTGGTCTCGCAATTCACGCTCTACGGTGACGCCCGCAAAGGGCGCCGTCCCTCCTTTTCGGAGGCAGCCAGGCCGGAGGTGGCCGCGCCGCTCGTGGAAAAATTTACCGGGTTCTTACGCGCACAGGGTGTCCCTTCCCAAAACGGCATCTTTGGCGCGCAGATGTCGGTCGAGATTGAGAATGATGGCCCGGTGACAATCTGGCTGGAAAAATAGCCTGTTTGCAGCTCAACCCTCCCGCTTGACGATATAGAAAGGTTGTGCTAGTATCACCCCATTACACTGTAAAAGGGAAGTTTTCGGAGGAGGAAAGAATGTTCAAGAAATTATCGTTGATTTTCACCCTGGGGTTGGCAACCATGGTACTGCTCGTTTCCTGTCAGCGCTCTGCTTCGCAAGCCCCAGTGGCATCCCTGGCTACGCCGACCGGGGCCACTGCCACTGCAGTGGGGCAACCCACCGGCATGGGTCAGGTCCAATTGATCGGTACCACTCAAATGATCCAGACGATGACAGGTAACGCCATCCAAACCCAGGCAGCGCAGACAGTCGTGCCAGGTTTTAGCCTGGCCACATCCACATCCATTTCGAGCGGTACTACTCCCAACGTAGTCACCCTGGTACCGGGAGGCGCGCTGGCCACCACGCCGGCACCCGGGATCACACCGGTTATCGTGGTCCCAACTTCCACACCCGGGCGCCCGGCAACTTATACCCTGATGCAGGGCGAGTTCCCCTATTGCATTGCCCGCCGGTTTAACGTCAACCAGTCAGAACTTCTAACCCTGAACGGCCTGACCAGCGCCACTGCAGGCGATTTGCAGGCCGGTACGGTTTTAAAAATTCCACAGACTGGCAGCCCCTTTGTCGGCGATCGTGCCCTGCACGCTCATCCCGGTACTTACACCGTGGCAGCTTCCAATGCCACTGTCTACTCAGTGGCCTGTTATTATGGCGACGTGGATCCCACCCAGATCATCGCCGCGAACCTGCTGGTATCACCGTATACTCTGCACCTGAACCAGACCCTGACCATTCCTTAAAAAGCACAATAACACCAAGCACCCAGGCAAATCCTGCCTGGGTGCTTGTTTTTGGAGGCCGGATGGCGTTTGAAGTCCAAAAATCAGAAATTGTCTATCCTGGTCGCGCCTTCACCATCCGCTGCGATACGGTACGCCTGCCGGATGGCCGGGAAACCAGGTTGGATATAGTGGAGCATGTCGGATCGGTGGTTATTCTGCCATTGGATGCTGACGGTCGAGTGCTTTTCGTCCGCCAATACCGGCATGCAACCGGTCTGGACCTCCTGGAATTGCCTGCCGGAACGTTGGAAAAAGGCGAGGCTCCGGAGACCTGTGCCAGGCGCGAGCTGCGTGAAGAGACTGGCATGGCTGCCGGGAGATTGGAACCCCTGGGTGGGTTTTTCCTGGCTCCGGGTTACTCCACCGAATATATGTACGTCTACCTGGCAACTGAATTAAAGGTCGACCCGTTGGAAGCCGACGCTGACGAATTTCTTTCCGTCGAACGCATCCCGTTAGCCGAGTCCCTGGCGATGTGTGAACGCGGTGAAATCCCGGATGCAAAGTCGCTGGCAGCATTCCTGCTGGCTCGCAAGCATCTGGAAGAGTAGAAATAGAGCCATTTTCGAGCTCATCTTCGTATACTGGTAGGCAAGAGAGCAGGTTCCTTATTGGTGACAAGTCGCAGCAGTATTTGTGTATTAAATAACTATCGCTGTCCATCCCGGGGGAATACACTTATGTGTTGGAAAATCAGTATCATCTCGATTGGTGGGCGAGGGTGGGACACCCCGCGATCCCCAGGTTATTGGGATGTTACGAAAGTCAGAGCCACACAGGATTGCCTGTGTTATCCTATATGTAAGGAGTAAAGATAAATGGAACGCAAAAAGGTCACGATTGATGGGAATGAAGCCACCGCCTCAGTTGCCCATCGAACCAATGAAATCTGCGCCATCTACCCGATCACGCCCTCTTCCAATATGGGGGAGTTTGCCGATGACTGGTCGGCGATCAAACGCAAGAATATCTGGGGCACAGTCCCGCTGGTAATAGAGATGCAGTCTGAAGGGGGCGCTTCCGGCGCAGTCCACGGCGCGCTTCAGACCGGCGCCCTGACCACCACCTTTACAGCCAGCCAGGGCTTGCTGCTGATGATCCCCAACATGTTCAAGATCGCTGGGGAATTGACCAGCACCGTTTTCCATGTTTCAGCACGCACTGTTGCAACCCACGCCCTCTCAATCTTCGGCGATCATTCCGATGTAATGGCTGTCCGCCAGACCGGCTGGGCGATGATCCCCTCCGGGTCGGTCCAGGAAGCCCACGATATGGCTTTGATCGCCCAGGCTGCCACACTGGAAGCGCGCGTACCATTCGTACATTTCTTCGATGGCTTCCGCACCTCCCACGAAGTGGATAAGATCGAGCAGTTAAATGATGATGACTTACGGGCCATGATCGATGATGAACTCGTCTGCGCCCACCGCGCCCGCGGCCTTTCACCAAATCATCCAGTCCTGCGCGGTTCCGCCCAGAACCCGGATGTGTTCTTCCAGGCGCGCGAAACCATCAACCCGTTTTATACCAAAGTCCCCGGCATCGTTCAAAATGCCATGGATAAGTTTGCCAAGTTGACCGGGCGTGCCTATCACCTTTTCGATTATATCGGTGCCCCGGATGCAGAGCGCGTGGTGATCATCATGGCCTCCGGAGGCGAGACCGCTGAAGCAACCGTGCATTACCTGGCAGGGAAGGGCGAAAAAGTCGGCGTTATCCGTGTGCGCCTGTACCGGCCCTTTGACACCGCGGCCTTTCTCAATGCCCTGCCCAAGACGGTCAAATCCATCGCCGTGCTTGACCGCACCAAGGAACCCGGCGCATCTGGCGATCCTCTTTACCTGGATGTAACCAGCGCCTTGTTCGAAAATGGCATTCAGGGGATCCGGGTCGTTGGTGGACGCTATGGGCTGTCTTCCAAGGAATTTACGCCCGCCATGGTCAAGGCTGTCTTCGACGAGCTGAAGAACGCAGCCCCCAAGAACCATTTCGTGGTCGGTATCAATGAAGACGTGACCCACACAAGCCTTGATTATGACCAGTATTTTTCCGTTGAGCACCCCGAGACCGTTCGCTGTCTTTTCTTCGGCCTGGGTTCGGATGGGACGGTTGGCGCCAATAAGAACTCCATCAAGATCATTGGCGAAGAGACCGACAACAACGCCCAAGGGTACTTCGTGTACGACTCCAAGAAAGCGGGCACTTTGACGGTCTCGCACCTGCGCTTCGGCCCCAAACCGATCCAGGCCCCCTACCTGATCACTCCCAATACCGCCAACTTTGTCGCCTGCCACCAGTTCAGCTTCCTGGAACGCTTCGACATCACCAAGTATGCACAACCGGGTGCAGTCTTCCTGGTGAACAGCCTGTACGGCCCGGAGGAGATCTGGGATAAGCTGCCGCAGGAAGCCCAGAAAGATATCATCGAAAAGAAGCTCAAGTTCTACACCATCAACGCCTATGAGGTTGCTGAAAAGACCGGGATGGGGAGCCGGGTTAATACCATCATGCAAACCTGCTTCTTCGCCATTTCCGGCATCCTGCCACGCGATGAGGCCATTGAGCAGATCAAGAAAGCCATCAAGAAGACCTACGGCAAACGTGGCGAAGCGGTGGTACTGAAGAATTTTGCTGCGGTGGACCAGACCCTGGCCAACCTGCGTGAAGTGAAGGTGCCCGTCAAGGTAACCAGCACTTTCACCCGCCGCGCCCCGGTGCCTGCCGAAGCACCCGCCTTTGTACGGGATGTGCTTGGACCCATGATCATCTTCGAAGGCGATTCCGTTCCAGTATCTGCCATGCCCGTGGATGGCACTTTCCCCACCGGCACCACCAAATGGGAGAAGCGCAATATTGCCCTGGAAATCCCGGTCTGGGAACCTGACCTGTGCATCCAGTGCGGCAAGTGCGTCTTTGTCTGCCCGCACGCTGTCATCCGCCACAAAGTATTCGATAAGAAATTCCTCGAGAAGGCCCCCAAGACCTTCAAGTCGATGGATTCCAAGTTCAAGGAATTCCCAGGCACAGCTTACTCCGTCCAGGTGGCGCCTGAGGATTGCACCGGCTGCACGTTGTGCGTGGAAGCCTGCCCAGCCAAGGATAAGACCAACCCGGCGCGTAAATCCATCAACATGGCTCCCCAACCGCCACTGCGCGAAGCCGAAGTACCCAACTGGGAGTTCTTCCTGTCGCTGCCCGAAATTGACCGGACAGCCATCAACCTCGGCACCATCAAGAACTCACAACTGCTTGAACCGCTCTTCGAGTTCTCTGGAGCGTGCGCGGGCTGCGGTGAAACGCCTTATGTTAAATTGATGTCCCAATTGTTTGGCGACCGCGCCATCATCGCCAATGCCACCGGTTGTTCCTCCATCTACGGCGGCAACCTGCCAACAACACCCTACACATTCAACAAGGAAGGGCGCGGCCCGGCTTGGTCAAACTCCCTGTTCGAAGATAATGCCGAGTTCGGCCTGGGCTTCCGCCTGACACTGGACAAGCAACTTGAATATGCCAGCGATATCCTGCCGACCTTTATCAATGAACTCGGCCAGGATCTCATCGACGCTCTGCTCAAAGCCGACCAGACCACCGACCTGGGCATCAAGCAACAACGCGAGCGGGTTGAAGCTCTCAAGCAGAAACTTTCCCACTCCAAGAATTCTCAGGCCATGAACCTGGCTGCCGTGGCTGACTCGTTCGTCAAGAAATCCGTCTGGATCGTCGGCGGCGATGGCTGGGCTTATGATATCGGTTATGGCGGTCTCGACCATGTGTTATCCACCGGCCGCAATGTCAATTTGCTGGTACTGGACACGGAAGTCTACTCGAACACCGGCGGTCAGGCCTCCAAGTCTACGCCGCGCGGTGCCGTGGCCCGCTTCGCAGCCTCAGGCAAGGGCCTTTCAAAGAAGGACCTGGGCCTGATGGCAATTGCATACGGATACGTCTACGTGGCGCGGGTGGCCATGGGTTATAGTGACCAGCATACACTGAAATCCTTCATCGAAGCTGAAGCCTACAACGGCCCATCCATCATTATCGCCTACAGCCACTGCATTTCCCACGGCATTGATATGGCCAAAGGCCTTGAACAGCAAAAACTGGCCGTCCAGTCCGGACTCTGGCCGCTCTATCGCTATGATCCGCGCCTGGCTGCAGATGGCAAGAATCCTCTGCAGATCGATTGCAAAGAGCCAACCGTGTCAGTGGAGCAGTACATGTACAACGAGACCCGCTTCCGCATGTTGACCCAGAGTGATGAAGAGCGCGCCGAGACCCTGCTAAAAATGTCCGGCGAAGACGCCAAGTCCCGCTGGAGCTTCTACTCCCAACTGGCTGCGATGCACTACACGGAAAAAACCGAAGAGTTATAAAACCTTCAAAATGGGACAGATGTAAACTCTGTCCCATTCCTTATCAAGCCACACGTAAAGGAGCAATAATGGCTGACCTTTCAACTTCCTATCTGGGACTCAACCTTAAGAACCCGCTGGTTGCCTCCGCCTCGCCGCTGTCAGAAAAAGTGGAAACCGTCAAAAAGCTGGAAGAGGCTGGCATCTCGGCGATCGTGATGTACTCTCTCTTTGAAGAACAAATCATCCACGAAAGCCTTGAGCTGGATCATTTCCTGTTCTATGGTTCAGAATCTTCTGCTGAAATCGACTCCTTCTATCCCCAGAGCGGACATTACACCCTCAAGGCAGAGGCTTATATTGAAGCGCTCAAGAATCTCAAGCGGGCGGTCAATATTCCCGTCATCGGCAGCCTGAACGGCGTTTCCACCGGTGGCTGGATCAAGTACGCCCGGGAAATCGAAAATGCGGGTGCGGATGCCCTGGAACTCAACCTCTATTTTCTACCCACCAACCCGGCGATGACTGCCGCCAAGATCGAAGAGAACTACATCACGCTGGTCGGCGATATTCGCAAAAGCATTAAAATTCCCCTGGCGATCAAACTCAGCCCATTCTTTACATCCATTCCGAACATGGCCAAACGGCTGGTCGAAGCCGGTGCAAACGGCCTGGTGCTCTTCAATCGTTTCTACCAGCCTGATCTCGACCTGGAGGCCCTGGAAGTTGCTCCAAACCTGGTGCTAAGCACATCGAATGAATTACGCCTGCCCTTGCGCTGGATCGCCATTCTATATGGACAGATCAAAGCCGATCTGGCGCTCACCAGCGGGGTCCACACTGCAGAAGATGTCCTGAAAGCCTGCATGGCGGGTGCCAGCGTGGCAATGACCGCTTCTGAATTACTAGCGAATGGAATTGAGCGGGTGCCTGCCATCCTTGCGGATGTGGAGAAGTGGATGAGCGGGCATGAATACGAGTCGATCAAGCAAATGCGAGGCAGCCTGAGCCAGCAATCCGTCAAAGAACCAGCCGCCTTCGAACGGGCAAATTACATGAAAGTATTAAATTCCTTCAAATCGCTGCCTTAGATAAATATTGATAAGAAACCCATAATTGGTTAAAATACACAGCCCCTGCAAATTGCAGGGGCTGTCCATGTCTATGAGTGCAGTCGGAACCGGCTATTCAATGACTTCAGGTTCCCCGCCGGACTTCTTCTGGCGATAGGTGATACGTCCGCGGGTCAAATCATAGGGAGACATCTCAACCTTGACATGATCTCCAAGCAGGATACGGATGTAGTATTTGCGCATCTTGCCTGAAAGGTAAGCCAGGACTTCATGTCCATTATCAAGCCGCACCCGGAACTGAGTCCCCGGTAAAGCTTCGACTACCAGACCCTCAACCTGAATTTTATCTTCATTTCCCATAAAGCCTCCAGTCCCGTTTTGCTGGTTTACTCAAAATCCTTATAAGCACGCCGTTTGTAACGTCGAATCGCCTTCTTTTGATCCATGCGGCGTTGCTCACTCTTGGAAACAAACCAGCGCTTGCGGCGCACCGTGCTCAAGACACCGCTCTTAACAATTTTCTTGCGGAAGCGCTTGAGCAATTGATCTTGGGACTCATTGTTGCGTAAATTTACAACTGTCAACTGCCTCACCTCCTTTCATTGGAGGATTAAACAAAAAATTCGGTGTATCACAGACACAGCCGAATGCGCGGAAAACCTGAATAAGTAATGACTTCTCATCAAGAATTTGGCGCTGCACACACTCCTTGACTGCCAGAGAAAACAATAAAAGGGCAATCTAAACGGACTGGTCTGTGAACGAAATAATTATACCTTATGTAAGAACCGGTGTGAAGAGAAATAGAAAAGTCTCTTTGGCAATGACCTACTCTCCCAGGCAGTTACCCACCAAGTACCATCGGCGCTGACGAGCTTAACTTCCGGGTTCGGGATGGGACCGGGTGTACCCTCGTCGCTCAAATCACCAAAGAGACTTATTCTCTAAGTTTTAGCTGAATAGTTATTGTTGTTGATGTATGAACAATATCAAGTTCTCCGCACCACGCTAAAAAGCCCTCGACCATTAGTACGGTTTAGCTCA
>CAIKOL010000159.1 GCA_903829085.1 uncultured Anaerolineales bacterium
CCTCGCTGGAGGCGATGGGCTGGAAGGCTTATATCGTGGCAAGGCCAAAGTGAAACCTCATTCTGATACCGCTCCCCTGCTCTGGCTGGGACTGGTGCTATGCGTGGCCCTGGCTATCGCTTATCTCCTGCCGGTCACCCCGCAAGACTACTGGTGGTACCTGCGCCTCGGGCGCGACACACTGGCAGGCGGAGCCGTGCCGCTGGTAGATACGTTCACTTACACCCAGGCCGGTATGCCGGTGGCCAATCAGATGTGGGGCGCGGGGGTGCTCTTGTGGCTGCTCTACAAGACCGGCGGCTTGCTACTGACCGTGCTGGTGCGCGGGCTGCTGATCGGACTGGCTTACTCGTTGGCCTGGCTCACCGCCCGCCGGCTGGGGGCAGGGCGTATATGCGCCGCGCTGGTGCTCCTGCTGGCCGTGCTGGCCTCCAGTAACAACTGGTCCATCCGGCCACAACTGTTTGCAGTTCCATTGTTTGCACTGGCGCTTTACCTCCTATACCGCTGGCAGAACGGGGACCAGAAAGCCGTCGTCTGGCTGCCGCTTATCATCGTATTTTGGGTCAACCTGCACGGATCGTACGTTCTGCTGTTTGTCCTGGCGGGTGCAGCCCTCCTTTTTGGGAAGGGTGACCGGAAATGGCTGGCAGCAGCCCTGGCTGGCAGTCTGCTTGCCTCACTGGTCAACCCGCGTGGTTTTGGGGCATGGACTTTCGTCGTTAACTCGCTGACCGCCACATCCAGCCAGCAATTCTCCGCTGAGTGGCGGCCGCCGGTCAACTCGGGCTGGCAGATGAACCTGTTTTTCCTGTGGCTGATGGCCTTTCCGCTACTGGCTGCCTTCTCACCGCACAAACTTAACCGTCTCGAATGGACCTGGTTCCTGGGCTTCGGCTTGCTGGCACTGTGGGGTGAACGCTACGTCATCTGGTTCATTTTTATTCTGGTGGTACTCACCTCGCTCATGCTGGCGGACTGGGAGAAGAAGTATTTGGGCAACCCAAAACCCGGCTCCCCGATCCTTAACCTGACCCTCACCCTGGCCTTTGTGCTCCTGCCGCTGGCCCTCCTGCCGGGTGTGCGTGCCGCCTGGTGGCCGCAGGCTCCCCCCGTGACCGAAGACACGCCCGTTGCTGCCACCGAGTGGCTGGACGCTCATCCCGACCTGCCCGGCCCACTATGGAGCGAAATCGGCTTCTCAAGTTACCTTGAGTTTGCACTGCCCGCCCGCCCGGTCTGGATCGATACGCGCTTCGAGGTTTTCCCGGCGGTACTGTGGCAACAGTACAAAGATATCACCAACGCCACCTGGGATTGGCAAAGCCTGCTGGCAGGCACGAACGCCAACTTGCTGATGGTCTCCGTGACCGACCAACCCGCCCTGCTGAAAGCTCTTGAGAACCAGGATCTGTGGTGCGAGCTTTACCGCGACGACATGGCTGTGATCTACCAGCGTGGTCCCGGTTCCCCGGCGGGCCAGTATGGAGGCCAGTGATGCGGTTGACCTGGAAGAAAGAATGGACCACCATCGTTATTCTGTTCCTGGTTCTCCGGGTGATCTATTCGGCCCTGGGAGCTTATGCCGTCATCGCCTGGAATCCGCAGGAATTCGCCCATGACCCCATTTACCCTACAACGGTCTCCCTGCTTCACCAGGATCAATTCTCCCGCCTGTTCATCAACGTCTGGTTTCGCTGGGATACCGTATGGTATCTGAAGATTGCCGCATTCGGATACGGAACAAAAGATTTCAGCACAGGCTTTATGCCGCTCTACCCCTGGCTGATCCGTATTACGAGTTTCCTCCTCAATGGAAATTACCTGCTGGCTGCCATCCTGATCGCGAATGCGGCCTGCCTCGTCAGTTTGATCCTCTTGTACGAACTGGCGCTTCAGGAGGGCCTGGCAAAGGAAACGGCTTCGCAGGCAGTGCTTTTCTTTCTGCTCTTCCCAACCGCCTTCTTTTTGTTTGCCGCCTATACCGAAGCGCCTTTTTTGGTTTTACTTCTGGCAGCCTGGCTTTTCGCACGGCGCAAGAACTGGCTGTCGGCCGGTCTGCTGGCATCCGTGGCAACCCTGTTCCGCTCCCAAGGAGTATTGTTAAGCGTTGTTTTTCTGTGGGCATTCCTAGTCGAATCTGCAGGCGCCTCCGGGAAGCAGCCCTTCGACCAGGTCCGGCAGCTCTTCCATCTGGTAACCAGCCGGGCCGGATGGGTCAGCCTCTTGCCTCGCTTGAAACGACCCGATTGGTTGGCAACCATGCTGCCGCTCGTGGTATTTGGCGGTTATTCCCTCTGGCTGCGAATAGCCGGGATGTACAGCTTCATTGCCGCCTCTAAATATGGATGGGGGCGGATCACTGTCATGCCCTGGACGGGCTTTTGGTTATTTCTGAACCGATTGTTGTACAATCAGCACACTTACATTGATTATATTGACCTCCTGCTTTTTATGCTTGCCCTGGCACTGAGCATTTACGGTCTATTTCAGCTTAATTCCGATCTCTCGCTATATAACTGGCTGACTCTGACCTTGATCATGATGGCCAGCAGCAAACAACAATTATTATTAAGTTTCAGCCGCCTCTTTCTGGTTTTGTTCCCGCTTTTCTTTCTGATGGCAAAGATCCGCAGTCCCCGATTGCGGATGGCGTTATTGGCAGCTTCATTTGGTTTACAGCTCATTTTACTTGCTGGATTTCTAAATTGGTCCTTCATCGCCTGACCTTCCCCGGAAAACTAGCCATCCAGCAGCGCGTGCTGACTCCCTACCGCGCTGCCTTCTTCGATGCGCTGGCAGAGGCCTGCGACGACGGGTTGGATGTCTTTGCCGGCCTGCCGCGCCCCGAGGAATCAATTGCCACCACCGATACGCTCCGCGTTGCAAAGTGCACGTTCGCTCGAAATCTCCATCTCCTGCGTGGCTCTTTTTACCTCTGTTACCAGCGTGGACTCCTATACTGGCTGGCTGACCGCGATCCCGATGCGCTCATCCTGGAAGCCAACCCGCGCTACCTTTCGACGCCCGCAGCTGTCCGTTGGATGAAACGCGGCGACCGGCCCGTGCTCGGCTGGGGACTTGGCGCGCCCTCGCTGACAGGTCCTTTCTCAGACCTGCGAAAGGATCGCAGGAATTCCTTCCTGCACCAGTTTGATGCGCTGTTCACCTACAGCCGGCGCGGGGCGGATGAATACGCCTCCCTCGGCTTCCCCGCAGACAGGATCTTTGTAGCTCCCAATGCTACCTCGCCGCGCCCCACCTATCCGTTGCCCGTGCGTTCCCCATCCTTTAATGGGAAGCCGTGCGTCCTTTTTGTGGGACGCCTGCAGGCTCGCAAGCGGATTGACAGCCTCCTGCACGCCTGCGCTGCCTTAATCCCAAGCATCCAGCCGCGCCTGGTGATCGTGGGCGACGGGCCGGAGCGGCTCGCCCTGGAAAACCTGGCAAAAACGATCTACCCATCCGCCGAGTTCACGGGCGCTAAACACGGCCCGGAACTGGTCCCTTATTTCCTGGCCGCGGACCTATTTGTCCTGCCTGGCACGGGTGGACTGGCGGTGCAGGAAGCCATGTCTTGGGGGCTGCCCATCATCATGGGGCAGGGCGATGGGACTAATGACGACCTTGTCCGCCCAGGGAACGGCTGGCAATTGGCAGGTCCTGCAGCCCTGGTGGGCGTACTGCACGCCGCCCTGGCAGATGTATCACGCCTGCGGGCAATGGGAGCAGAATCCTACCGCATCGTGGCTGAGGAGATCAATATGGAGAAAATGGTGGAGATCTTTGTGGGGGCGGTCAACCAGCTTTCCCATTGAGATGCCTCCGCTCATTACAACCTTTTCAGTGGAAAACCGTAAATTTAGAGTGGAGGTAACAATGACTGAACTACACAATCATAAGAAAAGAATACCCTGGATCCTTTGGCCTTTCTGGGCCCTCTGGAAACTGGTCATCGGGATCGTCGCTGCGACCGGGCGGCTGGTGGCAGTCATTCTGGGCCTGGTATTTCTCATCGTCGGCGTGGTGCTGACCGTAACGGTCATCGGGGCAATCGTCGGTATTCCATTCATCATCTTTGGTTTGTTATTGATGCTGCGGGGCTTGTTCTAATAAACACGCTTCAATCAAGCGCCCTCCAGATCGAGCGTTCCAGCACCCCATTTTCGACATCTTCCAGCAGCGGACGTGCCCAGCCGGGCACGTTTGCGCGCCGGGAGGCTTCCAACAGGCCGCCGAGCGTTGAAAGCGGCAGGTCCAACCGGCGTTCGGTTTCACTGACCGGGCCATAGGCTTCTGCAAAAGCTGCCCGCGCTGCCCCTGTGAGCGAAAAGCTTACATTGCGCCAGTCGCTGTAGGCCGCCCCAAGAGTGAAACAGTCGTAATCGAAGACGACCGCCCGCAAAGGGTTCTTTTCCCGCGAAAGGGCCAGGTTTTCCCGGTCAAAGTCCTCATAATTGAATGTCTGCGGACAGGCCTGCGCCCTGGCTTTCAACGCGTTAATATTATGCAACGCTGTTTCCCAGGCCGGTTTCCCCGTCAATTCCAACTTTTCCCCGGCAACTGATAGAGTTTCGCCGGTCAGATCATCCACCCAGGCATGCAATCCAGGCGGGAGCGTTTCAGGACGTTCGAGAGCTTCCCGTCCGGCCCGGTGCAGGCACCGGTACCAATCAGCGACTGCGATGCCTGTCTCTGCCCTGGACATGTCCGCTTTCCCAGCCAGTCGCCAGTGGCGGCTGTGCTC
Organism: uncultured Anaerolineales bacterium; assembly: GCA_903829085.1. Taxonomy (GTDB): domain Bacteria; phylum Chloroflexota; class Anaerolineae; order Anaerolineales; family Villigracilaceae; genus UBA877. The sequence continues at coordinate 4,748 of CAIKOL010000159.1, forward strand.
CAGGTCTTCGAGTAGCAGCGACCACTCCGTGTGGGCATACACTTGCAGGGTCGGGATCCCCCAGTCTTCGAGCAGGGCATAGACCTTTGGTTCCAGAGCACCAGGAGTGTCAAATGATTTAAGGACACGCCATGCGCCTCCCTTTCTGATGCGCCAGACGCCGTGCCCGGCTTTACGGCGCAGGAGTTCACATGCGAGAATATCGGAGGGGTGCAGCCCCAGCGCGGTTAGGTGGGAAGTGGGAGGCAGGTCGGCGATGGACATGGTAGGACTCGATAAAACAAAACGTCAGGAGGCCAAGAATAAAATTGAGAATATAATTATGACACGAAACAGTATTATCTGGCCTATGATTATGCTGATCGACGGCAGGAACTTGTCATGGAATGGTCCACAAGATGGTGAAATAGGCAAAACTCGATCTCAAAAAAGAGGTGAATGATGAAAAGGGTCAAACAAGATTCAACCCTGGAATGGCTGCTTGACCCGGCCTCGCCCGGCGTGCGCTACCTGGCCTTGCGCGACCTAGTCGGGTTGCCAGCCAACGACCGCGAACTCCTCGCGGCCCAAAAAGCTGCCCACACGCAGGGTCCGATCGCAGCCATCCTGGCGGAAATGCACCCGGATGGTTACTGGTCAAAGCCCGGGCCTGGCTACAATCCCAAATATTATTCCGCAGTCTGGTCGCTGGTCATGCTGGCGCAACTAGGCGCCTCGGCTGCGATGGACGAGCGCATTACCCGCGCCTGCGTCTACATGCTGAAAAAAGGCCTCACCCCGCAGGGACAGTTCACCACGAACGGTACGCCCTCAGGCACTATCGACGGCCTGCAGGGCAACCTGTGCGCGGCGCTGGTGGCGTTGGGATACGAAGATCCCCGCCTCGACCTGGCCTTCGAATGGATGGCGCGCACCGTCACCGGGGAAAGTCTGGCTCCCAACAGCGAGCCGGATGACGTGCAGCGCTATTACGCCTATAAGTGCGGCCCACTGTTCGCCTGCGGAGTGA
>CAIKOL010000160.1 GCA_903829085.1 uncultured Anaerolineales bacterium
CGGGTTGCTTTGCAACCCGCCAACACCCCAAACCCCTACTTTGTGAAAAGCGTGTGAGGGGAGTGTTTGATCTTGTGGATTTAACGTTCTTTTACCACGGAGCGCACAGCGCTTTTTCTTTGTGAACCTTGGCGTCCTGGTGTATGGATGGTTCTTGGATATGATCAATATTGAGAAGGAGAGAGTATGACTCTGCAAGTCATCGTGGGTGCACAATGGGGGGACGAAGGCAAAGGCCGCATCGTGGATTGGTTCGCGGCGCAGGCCAATTTCTCGGCCCGCTTCAACGGCGGCGATAACGCCGGCCACACCGTCACAGTGGGGAAGCGCATCTTTAAACTGCATCTCATCCCCTCCGGGATCATCCATCCGCAGATCGTTGCCATCCTGGGCAACGGCATGGTGATCAACCCCGCCACCCTGTTCGAGGAAATGGACATCCTGCGCCAGGCGGGCATCTCCGTCAGCCCGGAGCGGCTGCGCATCTCGTTCGCGGCACACCTGATCACACCGGCCCACCAGGCGCTGGATAAAGCCCTCGAAGTGGCACGCGGCAGGGGCAACCTGGGCACCACGGGGCGCGGCATCGGCCCGGCGTATACCGATAAAGCCAGCCGGCGCGGCCTGCGCCTGGCGGATATGCTGGCGGTTGATTTCTGCGAACGGATCGGCAACCACGTAACGGAGGCCAACCGCAGCCTGCGCATGTTGGGCGCAGCGGAGCTGGAGCCGGGGCCGGTCTGCGAACAATTTGGGGAGTTTGCGAGACGCCTGAAACCCCACATCGCCGATACCGCCCTCGAACTTCACGCCGCCCTGCAAACCGGGAAAACCGTGCTGGCCGAAGGGGCACAGGGTACCCTGCTCGACATTGACTTTGGCACCTACCCCTTCGTGACCTCCTCCAGCACCACGGCGCCCGGGGCGTTGACCGGCCTGGGCCTGGGACTGGACGCGGCGCGGGAGGCACGCGTGATCGGCGTGGTCAAAGCCTTCCAGACCCGGGTGGGTTCCGGGCCGTTCCCAACCGAGGTCTTTGAGGCCCTGGCCCTGCGGCTGCGCGGCAGCGGCGAAAATCCCTGGGATGAATACGGCACCACCACCGGGCGGGCGCGCCGGGTGGGCTGGCTGGACGGGGTCTTGTTGAAATATGCCGTGCGTATCAACGGCCTGCGGGAACTGGCAGTCACCAAGCTGGACATCCTGAGCGGGTTGGAGAACCTGCGGCTGTGCACTGCCTACCGTCATGACGGGAAGGTTCTCACCGACCTGCCCTTTGGCCCGGCGGAGCTGGAGGCGTTCGAGCCGGTCTACGAGGACCTGCCCGGCTGGAGCGAGGATGTCTCGGCGCTGCGGGAGTGGGGGCAGTTGCCTGCGGCGGCCAGGAACTATCTCGACCGGATCGCCAGGCTGGCCGGGGTGCCGGTGCGGCTGGTGAGCGTAGGCCCGGAAAGAGAGCAGGTGGTAGTACATTCATAGACAAAGAGACCGCCTTCAACGGCGGTCTCTTTTTTCTTTCTCTCTTCTCACTCGATCGTGCGGGTGCTCGTTTTCTGGTATCTCTTTTTGATCTCCGGCAGGAAGTACTCGTTAAAGAAGCGCTCCACATCGTAATCGGGCTGCCAACCCCAGTCCCGGCGGGCGAGCGAGTCGTCCACGTCCTCCGGCCAGGAATCGACAATGCCCTGGCGGCGGGGATTTGGCTCAAAGGTGACCTGCGCAGCGGGGAAGGCGCCCAGCGCCCGCTGGCGGAACTCGCCGGCGGTGAGGCTGAAGGCGGCGATGTTATAAACCTGGCTGGTGAGACATTCACGCGGGGCGTCCATCAGCATCAGCAGGGACTTGATGGCGTCCGGCATGGCCATGAAGGAGATGCGCGTACTGGCATCCACAAAGCAGGCGTAAGGCTTGCCCGCCGCGGCGGAATGCAGCATCTCGGGGCCGTAATCGCTGGTGCCGCCGCTGGGGACGGTGAAGGCGCTGACCAGCCCGGGGAAGCGGATGGCGCGGAAGTCGAGCATGGTGGGCGGGTGCGGGTCCAGGTGGCGCTGTCCGTAAAAGCGGCTGTAATACACGCCCAGTTTTTCGCAATACAGCTTGTTGCAGCCGTACATGGTATGGGGGCTGTTCCAATCGTCCTCTTTCACCACCCCGGCCGCGTGCTTGGTTTCCCGATCCGGGAAACCATAGGCGGCGATCGAACTGGGGAACAGGAACTTGACCGCTTTCTTGAGCTTCTCCGACTTGTAGGCTGCCAGCAGCAGCAGTTGCATGGTGCCTTCCACGTTGATGCGGTGGGCTTCCTCGGTGGCCACTTCCGCCTTCGATGAGAGCGAGGCGGCCAGGTGGAAGATGACATCGAAATCATAATCATAAAAAACCTTGATCCGGTTGACCAGGTCGCCCTGCATGTGCTCGGCGGGCAAAGACTTGATCGTCTCAGGCAGGGGCGCCAGGTCGGCGGTCACGATGCGGCAGCCCTGTTTTGCCAGGCTCTGGACCAGCGCCTGCCCGATCTCGCCGCACGCGCCGGTCACCAGGACGGATTTTTCACTCATGGATTTCTCCTTTAGTTCCAATTTATGCATCAGGGTACTGCGTTCACGACTTCGTTAAATAGCAGTAGAATGAGAAGGTGAGCAAGTGGCAAGAGATATGGGTTAAGAACAATTCCATGGAACGCACGGAGAAGAAAAGATGCCCTCGGTGCTTTTGGTGGCAGACCTTGTGGATAGCCTGGATTGATTACCTTCCTGATTGTACAACAGCTTGCGGAAAAATACTTCCAATATTTGGCCGATGAAACTCACGACTTTTTGCAATGGCACCCTCCTGCTCGTTCTTCTGACCGCCTGCAGCGGCCTGTTGCCCGCGCCGACCGAGACCTCCACGCCCATCCCCCTCACCGAAACCCCCACCACCACCATCGTCTGGTTCCCAGCCACCAATACGCCCTCGCCCTTCCCCACCCAGATGCGCCTGCCCACCCCGGAGCAGCGTCCGGGCCTGGGAAAGTTGCTGTTCAGCGATGCTTTCGACCAGCCAGGCCTGTGGAATACCTCGACAAGCGACCGCGCCAGTGCCAGCGTGGAGCGCAACCGCCTGCTGCTGTCCATTTCCGGGACGGGGCCGCTATCCATCATCAGCCTGCGCAGCCAGCCGGTGCTGACAGATTTCTACGCCGAAGCCAGCGTAAAGCTCAGCCTGTGCGGCAGCGCCGATCAATATGGGATGATCTTCCGGGCGGCTTCCAGCGACAGCGACTACCGCTTCACGGTGCGCTGCGACGGGCAGGAGCGCCTCGAACGCCTCATCTCCGGTTCCAACATGCCGTTGAATAACTGGCTCCCGAGCGGCGATGCCCCGCTTGCGGCTCCCGCCGAAGTAAAGATCGGCGTCTGGGCGGCGGGCAGCGAGATGCGCTTCTTCCTGAATGATACGCTCCAGTTCAGCCTGCGTGATCCGCTGTTGCGCGCTGGAACGCTCGGCTTTTTCGCGTATGCCAGCGGGGCAGACCCCATCACCGTCGCTTTCTCGGACCTGTCTGTGTATTCTGTATCCTATGTGCTCCCCACGCTTACGCCCTTACCACCTCCCCCCACTCCCTGAAAACCCAAATGAAAAACAAACTTAACGAGCTCGACTCCCGCACCTGGCTCAAGTTCCAGAAATCCTGGTTCATCCACAACCCCCCGCCGCGCAAGAAAGGCGTGCTGGTGCATCCGGCCAAGTTCCCGGAGACGATGGCCCAGGAATTCATCGAATTCTTCACTCGGGGCGGCGGCACGGTGCTCGACCCGATGGCCGGCACCGGCTCGACGCTGGTGGCAGCCTTACGCTGCGGAAGGAATTCCTGCGGCATTGAACTGAACCCCAAATATGCCGAGCTTGCCCGCCAGATCATTGCCGAAGAACGCCTGGCGTTGGGTCAGGGTGTGGAAAGTCTGACGTCGAACATGGTTACAGGGGATGCGGCCCGCGCCTCTGAATTTGGACTTCCAATTTTCGACTATGTTTTGACCTCGCCACCCTACTGGGATATGCTGCATGCCAAGGGGGCGGGCACCCAGAAAAAGCGCCGGATATCCACGGACCTGGATGTCTTCTATTCGGATGACCCGCACGACCTGGGCAACCTGCACGATTACGAGGAATTCCTGGCGAAGTTGGTGAACATCTATACAGGGCTGAAGCCCTTACTGCGAGAGAAAGCCTACCTGACCATCATCGTCAAGAACGTGAAGAAAGGTGGCAGGATCTACCCGTTGGCCTGGGACCTGGGCCGCGAGCTGGGCAAGGTATATACCCTCAAGGACGAGAAGCTCTGGCTGCAGGATAACCAGCGCCTGGCTCCCTACGGGCTGGGCTCTGCCTGGGTAAGCAATACCTTCCACCATTATTGCTTGCAGTTCAGGAATGAATAGTCGCACGATAATGCCTGTCCCTACCATCCAGTGCCAAGATGATCACATCAACCGACCTGCTTCCCCTCCGCTATACCCCCGACCTGACCGAAGGCGGCATCGCCTATGCCTGCCGCTGCCTGGCGTCCGACTCCGGGAACATGGGCAGCACCCGAGGCGTACCAGGGATCGGAACCCAGGTGGACCGGCTGCGGCACAGCGTGGTAGAGGCGCTAGTGGAACTGGCTTTCCGGCGATTTCTATCCGAGCAGGCTGTTCCGTTCAACGTACTGGGAGCATCACCCTTCACCAAGCCGGGCCACTACGACGTCGCGCTGGGTGGGCATCGCTGCGACCTGAAGAGCTACTTCATCTCCCACCGCGCACAGATCACCCAGATCCGGCGGGACCCGGCGCTGGTGCTGCAGGCCTCCGCCCTCCTGCCGCTTGAGCAGTTCGCGGCCGAGGATCACAAGCCGGATGACCTGGTTCTATTTGCTTTTCTCTTGGGTGTAGCGGCTGCCTCGCTGGAAGAGGTGGACAAGGCCGCGGCTGCCGGTCAACCTGCCTGCCTGGTGTACCCGCTGCCAGGTGAATGGAGTCGTCCAGCCAATTGGCTTGCGCTTGAAGCCCTGGCTCTTAAAAGTGAATGCGAGCTGCCCATCCAGGTGGAGATCGGCGGGCTGGACGCCGGGCGGGAATTCGTCAGCCTCCAATTGGAACTTCCCCCTAAAAAACGCGTGCCCGTGGAGCAGGAATTTTATAGCCTGGCCTACGTGCACACGCAGCGCAGGCCCGGGAGACGCATTGGCTTGCACAGCCCGACCCGCGGTGAAGTTCTCCTGCTCCAACCGGTGGACTGGGGCAATATCTGGGTCTATGGGATGGACATCCTGCTGACCGGCTGGCTCAGCCATGAAGAATTCCGGCGCAAGGCCAAAGTGTTGAACGCCGGAATATCCACTTTCCAATATGACCGCACGCGGGTGAAGAACCTGTGTGTGCCAGTGGCGGAGTTGAATCCAATCGGGCCGCTGCTGGCGCATGTGAAGGAATGGGAAGCGGCCAAAACGCTGGTGATGGAACCCGGAAGATTAAAAATTTGACGCTTCCCATTACCTGTGGTATTATCCCGCCAACAATTCAATAGCCCCCAAACGGCACTCTTATCCAGAGAGGTGGAGGGACCGGCCCTGTGAAACCTCGACAACCAGCGTGCGAACGCCTGGTGCCAATTCCGTCAGTTATTCTGGAAGATGAGAGGGCAGCCGAGCGCCCCGCGCAATTGCCCTTTCGTTCCGAAGGGGCAATTTCTTTTTTTACAGGAGCATAAAATCTATGACCACCACTTTCATGTCCTCTCCCAAGCTGCTGTTCACCTCCGAATCGGTGACCGAAGGCCACCCCGACAAGCTGTGCGACCAGATCGCCGATTCCGTCCTGGATGCCTGCTTCGAGCAGGACCCGATGAGCCGGGTAGCCTGTGAAGTAGCCACCAAGACCGGCTTCGTCATGCTGCTGGGCGAGATCACCACCACGGCCTTCGTCAACTTCGACGACCTTGTCCGCAAGGTGGTCAAGGAGATCGGTTACGACAGCAGCGACAAAGGCTTCGACGGAAATACCTGCGGCGTGCTCTCCGCCATCTCCAGCCAAAGCCCCGACATTGACATGGGCGTCAGCAATTCCTTTGAAGCCAAGGGCGGCGACCAGGACCAGATCGACCTGATCGGCGCCGGTGACCAGGGTATGATGTTCGGCTATGCCTGCAACGAGACCGCCCAACTGATGCCCATGCCCATCTACCTGGCGCACAAATTGACCCGCAAGCTGGCCGAAGTGCGCAAGGCTGGTATCCTGCCCTGGCTGCGCCCGGATGGCAAAAGCCAGGTGACCGTGGAATACGCCTTTGGCAAGCCAAGACGCATAGATACCGTGCTCGTCTCCACCCAGCATTCCCCGGAAGTCTCGCACGCCGATATCGAAGAAGGCCTCATGGAATATGTCATCGTGCCGACCATGCCGGAGGAAATGGTGGATAAGAACCTGAAGATCTATGCCAATCCCACCGGGCGTTTTGTCATCGGCGGCCCGATGGGTGACGCCGGCGTCACCGGGCGCAAGATCATCGTGGATACCTACGGCGGCATGGGACGTCACGGCGGGGGGGCATTTTCGGGCAAGGATCCCACCAAGGTGGACCGCTCGGCAGCCTACGCGGCACGCTGGGCAGCCAAGAACGTGGTGGCAGCCGGGTTGGCTGACCGCGTGGAGATCCAGGTGGCCTAC
>CAIKOL010000161.1 GCA_903829085.1 uncultured Anaerolineales bacterium
CAAAATCTACCAGTTCCCGTAAAGTGCGGAATGGATGTGCGACGCGTTCTTTCGGTTCTATTTCTTCGGAAGGAATTTCGGTTTGGGTCATGGCTTATTTCCATCAGTCCCATATGAATGAGTTGAACGAAGGAATTCGCAAGAATAATTGCCTAATCCACCCATTTTCTATTTCCGTACCGCCTTATTGGCCAAACGATTTTGCTGGCGTTTAACCGCACCATCCATACGTACTTGTTCTTCAGGCGTTTCGGCAATCAACGGTGGGATCCCGGTTGGATTCCCCTCATCATCAATCGCCACATAAACCAGAAAAGCAGCATTGGTGTGGACTTGGTCTCCAGAGATGGGATTTTCGGCTATTACATCCACCTCAACTTCCATGGATGTATGCCCGGCATATGTAACTTCAGCGTTAAATAAAACCAGGTCGCCTATGTGAATCGGATGGTGAAAAACCATCCGGTCGATTGCCACGGTAACAGTCCGATGGGCAGCATGGCGCGTGGATGCCAACGCTCCTGCCTCATCCACTAGTTTCATGATCCAGCCTCCATGAACATTTCCCTGCGTGTTGGCATGTTCAGGCATCATCATTTGTGCTAGTTGGATGCGTGAAGCGCGCATCGGTTTCGGATCGTGGGAATGTTTCATTCTTTCCTACTCCAAGTCCTGCCGTTGTTCTCCACCGTCCATCGTATGCAAGCGTTCCGGTTCTTCTAACAGTACATCCATTATTCCGAAGCGCAACTCTCCCATCATGGGCGGAAGTGGAATGGTTGCCGGGACAGCCAGCGGTGGGGGAGGAACTGGTGGGGTCTTATGAGGCCTAAGCGAAGCTGTAATACGTTTGCGAATGATGCGCGGTTCCGCCGTCAGGTCACCAACATAGAAACCAAGCACCGAATATACTTGGCGGTCGGTAGTCACCCAACCAATCCATTCACCCAGCCGGTTAAACAAGTGGGGATAAACAAGGAAGGCTTCTGCGTCGCCGCGGGTAGTATATATGGGAATGACAGACCGGTGGAGTAGTGTGTTCATAATTTTACCTTATCGATATCATTATAAGTCCAATAGCGATTTACAAAGAAGTTCCAAAGCAAAACAACGCTGACAGCCACCATGAGAGTGAAATTCTTTCCCAGGAATTCAGAGGAAAGAGGAATATTCAAGCCCAGATGTTCAAATAATCCCTGCATAGGGATTTCGAGAAAGTGAAGGATGGGCAACCGGATTGCAAGGCCGGCCACATTCACAATAAAGAACATAATCAATTGTCGGGTAATTGGGCGTGAACGAGAGTCAGGGTAGGTCCAGAAACGGTTCCAGAGGAAATTGCTGATTATGGCGCAGATAAAAGAAATGGTCCCGGCGACAGTGAGGGGCATGTTGAACAACTTTGAGAGTAAATTCATGATCCCGAAATCCACCACTGCACCGATGGCTCCAACGGTTATGAACTTCAGGAAACGCTTACGCTCCTGCGGGTTAAAAAAAAAGCTCATATAATGCCCATTTTTTCCCTAAAGGATGTGATGGTACGCACGAGACCTTCTTCAAGGTTAACCTTTGGTTCCCAGCCAAGCAGGTCGCGGGCGCGGCTGATGTCCGGACAACGACGTTCCGGGTCATTGCCCAGGCGTTTATCGGAATGAAATTCCAACCCTGCAGTGTTCCCGGTAATGCGGTTAATCGTCTCGGCGAAATCCAGGATGGTGGTCTCGACGGGATTCCCAATATTGACTGGCAGGTGCTCATCAGTCAATAGAAGCCGGTAAATACCATCCACCAGATCATCCACATAACAGAATGAACGGGTCTGCAACCCGTCACCATAGATGGTCAAAGGTTCACTGCGCAGAGCCTGCTGGATGAAGCTAGGCACGACGCGGCCATCATCCAATCTCATACGTGGGCCATATGTGTTGAAAATGCGCACAATGCGCGTATCCGAAGTTTTAGAGCGAAAGTAAGCCATGATAAGGGCCTCGGAGAAACGCTTGGCCTCATCGTACATTGAGCGAGGGCCCACCGAGTTCACATGCCCCCAGTAAGCCTCAGTCTGAGGGTGTTCGAGCGGATCGCCATAGACCTCGGAGGTGGAAGCGAAAAGGAACCGGGAATGATTGATTCGAGCAAGGTCAAGAGTATTGAAGGTACCGAGAGAACCGGCTTTCAGGGTCTCCACTGGCAGGTTTGGGTAACCAAACGGGGAGTCAGGATTGGGGCTGGCAGGAGAAGCAAAGTGAAGCACAGCATCCAACTTACCGCGCACGGATATGGTTTCGGAAACATCCTGCCTGATAAAAGTAAAATCCTTGTTCCTGACCAGGTGAACGAGGTTCTCGCGATTTCCAGTAACAAAATTGTCCAACCCAACTACAACATGACCCTCATATAACAGCCGGTCACAAAGATGGGAGCCGAGAAAACCTGCAGCTCCTGTGAGAAGAATGCGCATGAAACGCTCCTGTTTTACCTAGTCAGAATGCAAACATACTGACTAGGTAAAGATTATTTCCAATCAATCTGGCTGGTCAACCCATCGCCGGTGACCTGCTGGGATTGACCAGAGGTTGTGTCCACGATCCAAAGATTGCCTGAATATATAATGCCGATGAAATCTGCGCCAGTTTCGAGAGGATGCGGGGCCCAGATGGGTGTTTGTGGTAGGAGCCCGGATTGTCCTTCTGCTGGAAAAAGAGAACGAGGATTTGTCCCATCGCTGTTCATTACATCCAATTGATAATGGCTGGTGGCAGATTGGGTCGGGAAAATGGCTTGCATAAAAGCCACTGTATATCCAGACCCGGATGGGCTTTGGCGTATTGACGAAACCGCCGGATAGGCAAACATGCCCGTTTGCTCGATCAGTGTTGTACCCAGTTGATCAACCAGGGAAGCTGAGACCAGGTTGAAGTTGGGGGACTCTTCTGGACTGACCAAGCCGGTGGGCACGGCGTGTGAAACCATGAAGATGGTTTGGTTATCACCACCCCAGGAGATGCCAGGTGTCCAGGCCCAATCGCTGTGGGTATTGAGAGGAGTGATGTTGAATAAAGCAGTCAGCTTTGCTCCGTTGATATCCACCAACCCGACTCCATCTGGACGGGAATAGGCTAGACTTTGGCCATCTGGTGACCAGGCAAACATCATTCCCCACCAGCCATAAATTCCACCGGAATTGGCTTCCAGGATGTCTGTAATTTTTCCGGGTTCATTATTATTAAAGGTCAGAAAATGCAGATCGTTGTTTGCCTGCCAACCCGGGGCAGTGGAACGAGGTTCAACAGTAGAGTAGGCAACCAGGTATTCTTTGTCGGGCTGCCAGGCTGCGAAATGAACCACATTGGAAATACCAAGATTAATCGGAGTAGAAGGCTGATCAGTTGTGTTTATTGCCCACAGGGTATTGATCTCCTGGTCGGCAGGCAGATTTGATTTTCGAGTGAAAAGCAACCACTTTCCATCCGGGGAAAGGGAGAAAATGTGACCGTCGAGATCCGCAGTGGTGACCAGCGGTCGGCGGTTGGAGGTTGAGCCCTCCATGATCCAGGCATTACCACCTGTCAAGTAGGTAAGTTTTCCGGGGATCGGCAGAGGTGCGAACGGAGACTGGACGCCTATCATGACGATTTCTGGTTTGGGAGCCTGAAGGATACTTTCGGAGACTATCGAAGTTCCCGTCTCGATCCCGTCCTCGAAAACGTGCCGGATCGTAATTTCCCGCAATCCGTTTTGCCCGGCCTGAACGAGGCGAGTTTCCCCAGACGGCAAAGATTCGTTCTGCCATTCCTTCCGTTCAAAAGGGATAATTACTTGCTGAGTTTCGAAATCTTCGCGCACACGCGTGACGTTAATATTCATCCCTTCCGCCAAATGTGTATAGGCAGGAGGACTTACGCGGTCGGTCTGCGAAAGGTTAATACCCGCTAAATTAAGAGCCTGTTGCACTGTACTATTATCCGGAAGAGTGATGATCTGGTTGGACCCATCGGCGGTAATATTAACAGTCACATCTGTCTGCTGGACCTGTGGTGTACAGGCTACCAGGAAGAAGAAGACCATAAGAATGGAAAAGAGTTTTCTGGTCATTTAGGGTTACTGGTATAATCCAAGCGCTATTTTGTTTGCCCGACAATGGTCATTGTACCATCGGCAATTACGATGCTCTGCAAACGAAAGCCAGTGGCGACCGGGCCTAGGGCGCCGGTATAGGCTTCCTGAATGGTGGCAGTAATGATCTCCATCAGCCCATTTGGTACCGGCAAAGGACCAAAATCAGCGGAAGTCAACCCGATCTTGAGTTGGCCTTGTTCGTCCACCCCAGCGCTTAGGATAATTCTTGCGGTAGCCTGGAAATCACCTTTACTGGCAGTGCCATAAACCTGGAGCTGGTTATCCTGCAAATAAACCTGCGGGTTGGTGATCAACGGTTGGGATTGAGCCTGGAGTTTGTAATAGAGGTATGAGGTTAACTGCGGCTCAGTTAAGGTGAGTGTAATCTGTCCGGAAACTATGCCAGCTGCGACAGCCGTCTCCAATGAAGACTGAAGATCGCCCACCGCCTCAGTTGAGATTGGAATGAAGGGAGTAGGGTAGTCCGGGCCTCCAATGTTTATTGTACAGGATAGAACAGAGAGTGCTAGGGTAAAGGAACCAATAATGAGAAAAACTTTGCGAGTAATCATATTGTCTCTGAATGATTTCAAGTGCAATGTAATCGATAGACTCCGCTCTTGCCTTGGTTCACACTGGGTGACCTACCGGAATATGCACTCCATACTTGTGGGAGTTATTATAGCATGAGCGAATCTGAAAACCAAACCTTGCTGGATATTCCTGCAGCGTTGGAAGCGCTTTTGTTCGTAACTGCCGAACCGGTCGCCCCGTCCCAACTTGCGATAGCGCTCGAGCTTTCCACTTCGGCGGTGGAACAAGGACTGATGCAACTTGATGGAGAATTACAGACCCGCGGGTTGCGTCTTCAGCGTCACGGCGGTCGGGTCCAGTTGACTACCGCACCCGAGATGGCAGAGACGGTCGAGCATTTCCTTGGATTGGAACCCGCTAGCCGGCTTAGCCGGGCTGCTCTTGAAACCCTGGCAATCGTGGCTTATCAGCAGCCGGTCACACGTCCACAAATCGAAGCGATTCGAGGAGTAAGCAGTGACGGAGTAATGAAATCCCTGCTTGGAAAGGGGCTGGTTCAAGAAGTGGGAAGAACAGAAGGCCCGGGGCGCCCGATCCTTTATGGAACCGCCCCCGATTTTCTACAACATTTTGGTCTGAACTCGCTAATGGATCTGCCTCCGCTCAACCTGCCGGAAGTGGATACCGGCGGAAATCATGATGAGACGTTGAAAGGCTGATATGAAAGAACGCTTGCAAAAAATTCTGGCCCGCGCTGGCTACGGTTCACGGCGGAGTTGCGAAGAACTAATTTCTGCTGGGAGGGTACGGGTCTTTGGTCAGGTGTCAGGCTTGGGGGATAAAGCAGACGCGGCCCAAGACCAGATCACAGTGGATGGAAGGCCAGTTAAAGGGGCCGAGGAGCTGGTGTATGTGGCGTTATATAAACCGCGTGGAGTGATTTCCACTGTCACCGATCCCGACCTACGAATGGCAGTGCGCGATCTGGTTCCTGTTGAAGGTACTCTCTACCCAGTCGGTCGTCTCGACTTTGATTCAGAGGGCCTAATCCTGATGACAAATGACGGTGACCTGGCAAATAAATTAACCCATCCGCGTTACGAGCATGAAAAAGAATACAAGGTATTGGTGGCAACTCATCCTGACAGCGAACAATTGGCCAAATGGCGACGTGGATTGGTGCTGGAAGATGGTTTTAAAACAGCCCCGGCGGAAGTATATGTCGTCTCCAAATACGGCAAAGGCGCTTGGTTAAATGTGACCTTGAAAGAAGGATACAAGCGCCAAATACGCGAAATGGGCAAAGTGACCGGCCTACCGGTGGTTCGGATCGTTCGGGTGCGAATCGGGGAATTGCGTCTGGGCAATCTCAAGCCTAAGGGATGGCGTTATCTGAGCCCGCAGGAGGTAACTGCCTTGAAAAAACCAGCCGGGCAGCATAAGACAAAACCCGAGACGATAAAACCAACAGCTATCGAAAAGCAGAATTCAAAAAATCCATTGAGAAAACCGAGAATCAGCCGCAGTGACCGGGATTGAAAAGGAGAAGATGATGCCTAAAACACACACTTCCAAAAGGGATGCAAGGCGGGCTGCACGTGCCAGACGGAAACTTTATACCCAAATCTTTACCATCGGAGGAGTAATTCTCGTCGCAGTGGTGGCGATCTGGTTGGTGGTGAGCATAATTAAATCGCAAACGGGAGCAGCTTCATCGGTAACACCATCGCCAACCCCCATCCCGACACAAGGAGGCCCGACCCCGGAACTGGTTGGCACGAAACAATATGCTTCTGCTCCTCCAATAATAATTGATGTAACCAAACAATATTTTGCGACTGTGACAATGGCGAACGGGGGAGTATTCGTGATCCAACTTTTTCCAGACAAAGCCCCCATCACAGTAAATAGTTTCGTGTTCCTGGCGAGTAACGGATATTTCGACGGATTGACATTCCATCGTGTGATAGATGGATTCATGGCTCAAGGTGGAGATCCGACCGGAACTGGAAATGGTGGACCAGGTTATTCCTTTGTTAATGAAACCAACGATCTGACGTTCGACAAGGCGGGAGTGGTGGCCATGGCGAATGCAGGACGAAATACCAACGGCAGCCAGTTCTTTATCATGTTTGGGACTTATGGGCTTTCCGAGACTAATTACACAATTTTCGGCCAAGTGATCAGTGGCATGGACGTGGTCAATGGTATTACCAGGCGTGATCCCAACAAGAACCCAACTTTCACTGGAGACGCAATTAAAAGCATCACCATTTCAGAGAAATAAGTGAATATTGATAAAATAGTATAACCCGCAAAATAAAAAATTGCTGAATCCATAATCGATACGATGCAGGCCCCCGAGTTCTCAAAGAACCCAAGGGCCTGTATGTTCTTGTCGATACCCGCTTGCTTATTATTCGAATTCAGCCATTAAGCGAGCCATATGCTTGGCGTGTTTCAGGTATAAATCCAGGCGGATATTTTCATTGGGAGCGTGAGCCCGCCCATCCGGGTGACCAAGCCCAGCAGTAGCAACCGGCAGTCCCAAGTCATGGATAAAAGGTGCGTTCGGTCCGGAACCGCCTACCAACGGCATGATGCGCATGGGAGCACTGTAAACATCCACAGCTGTGTCGCAGACCAATTTAATAAACGGGTCATCAGGGTTAGTGCGTGCAGGGGCTTCGCCACCCAATAGCTCCACCTTTACATCGGAGAATCCGTGCGTATCCAGATGGTGACGCAGTTGTTCCACCACATCTCCTGGCTCCTGGTTTGGAACGAGGCGGAAATCCACTTTTGCTGAAGCCCGGGCGGGTTGAACCGTTTTCGAACCTGGGCCCTGGTATCCAGAAGTTAACCCACAGATGGTGCAGGTGGGGGTGAATACCTCTTCCACCCGCAGGTCAACGCCGTTGGTCAAGCCTTTGATAAACGATTTGACACCGTATTGCTGTTTGTAGACTTCAGAAGTTTCAGGCAAAGCAGCCATTAATTCGAGATCTCGTGCCGATGGCTTGATTACCTTGTCGTAAAATCCAGGCAATAAGATGCGTTCGTCGGGACCCTTCAGGCTGGCAAGTGCCCACACCAGTCGCCAGGCTGCATTTGGGAAAATTGAACCTCCCGTACCAGAGTGGACATCGGTTGCGGCAGTTTGTACTGAGAGTTCCACATAGCAAATACCGCGCAAACCGAGGTATTGCACAGGTGTTTCGGTGTGATCAACACCGCCAAATTCCCAGATACAGCCATCAGCTTTGAGTTTTTGCAGATTATTGCGTACATATTCGTGCAAGTGTACGCTGGAAGTCTCTTCCTCACCTTCGATGATGAACTTGACCGTGCAGGGCAGATCTCCCAGAACGGCAAACAGCGCGTCTACCGCAAAAAGGCGGGCAGCCAAGTGACCCTTATCATCTCCAACGCCGCGCCCAAAAAGCTTTCCATCCCGCAGAGACGGTTCGAATGGAGGTGTTTCCCACAATTCCAGCGGTTCAGGAGGTTGGACATCGTAGTGGCAGTAGAACAGCAAGGTTTTATCGCTCCTGCCCTTGTGTTCCCCAAAAACGACCGGGGCGCCAGCGGTGGGCATTATTTCGGTGGCGAAGCCGCGCTGGCGCAGCATTCCAGCGACCAGCTCAGCACATTCCTCCATCCCAAGGTTTTGCGCCCCGACCGATGGCTGGGCCACCAACCGGGAAAGTTCTGCAATGCTTTCATTCAAATGGGTTTCAAGATAAGAGTCAACTCTGACATAATCAGCCATGGGGATCTTCCTTTATTTTCCAAATAATCCGGTGAGCCAGGTCACGGAATAGTAACCGGCATATGCGAACAACAGCATTTTTAATATCTTACCGATGGCGCAAGCAACCAGGAATTTCCAGATTGGCAATTTAAGGGCTCCGGAAGCCATGCCTGCCAGATCAAAGAGTGGATTGGGAATAAACGCCAGCAACAGGATCACTCCATAAGCCAGGTTCTGGTGGGCTTTCATCCATATTGTCAGGCGTTGGTAAAGGACTGCACGTTCAGCTACGCCCTGTCCACTGAAACCAGTCATATATCCGGTAAGTTCTCCAAGCGCGGCTCCCAGGCCGGC
>CAIKOL010000162.1 GCA_903829085.1 uncultured Anaerolineales bacterium
AGGTCTTTCATTTTTTCGTAGGTCGGCAATCAACCGTTCGATGTGGTCTGCATTTTCAGGCGTGGGATCCCAGTGAAAGCGCAAGCGTGGAAAGGCGCGCAGTTCGATTCGGGAAGAAAGCTCATGACGCAAGAACCCACTTGCATGCTCAAGCCCTTCAATTATCTCACTACTGCGAACTGCCCCTTCGACGGCTGAAACATAGATATCAGCAAAAGCCAGTTCCCGGTCCACTTTAACATCGGTGATAAAAATCTGGTGCAGGCGCGGGTCACTGATCTCCCGGATGAGCATTTCCGAGATTTCCTGGCGGATACGGTCCGCAATACGTTGGAGACGAATTCCGGATGGCATAATTCTTACTGGTCCCGATGACAATTATTTATTCGATCTCTGTCTTTTCCAGCAGGTAACATTCGATCACATCACCGACCTGGATATCATTGTAATTCTTTAAGCCAATACCACATTCAAAACCCGTGCGGATTTCGCGGGCATCTTCTTTCTCATGCTTGAGTGAACCAACCTCACCCTCGTAGACAATATCTTTACCACGCGTGACTCGGATCTTGCCATTACGGCGAATTTCGCCTTCGGTGACCCGGCAACCAGCAATTTTGGAACCTTTCGAAAGGCTGAAAACCTGCAGCACGACCGCCTTGCCGATCGCCTTCTCGGTAAATACAGGTGCCAGCATTCCTTTAAGAGCCTTTTCCACATCTTCGATCAGGCGATAAATGATGTCATAGAGCCGGATGGATACTCCTTCTGTATCAGCCAAACGACGGGCGGCTACATCCGCCTGAACACTGAACCCAAAGATGATGGCCTGCGAAGAGGATGCCAGGAGCACGTCATTCTCACTGATATTACCGGTTCCAGCGTGTAAAACATTGATCCTGATCTCACCTTTTCCCAGGTTGTTGATCTCATTAATGATGGGTTCGAGGGAACCCTGTACATCAGCCTTGAGGATGAGGTTAAGTTCCTTGGCCTCACCGGCTTTAATCTTGGAGAATAGTTCCTCCAGGGTTATTTTCTTGACCGCGGCAGTCTGTTTCTTGTTAGCTTCCTGCCGTTCCAGGATGGCCTGCCGGGCTTCCTTCTCGGATCCTACCACCTTGAAAACATCTCCAGCCGAGGGCAACTCGCTCAACCCCATCACAGAGACCGGGATGGAAGGGCCAGCTTTCTGAACCTTCCGCCCACGGAAATCGAACAGAGCGCGCAGGCGGCCATATGTATTCCCGGCCACTACGATATCGCCCGTGTTGAGGGTACCATTCTGAACCAGGAGCGTTGCGACCGGCCCTTTGGATTTATCCAACTCTGCTTCGATGATCGTCCCGATGACCGCGCCTTTGGCGTTTGCACGAATATCGGTGTTATCAGCCACCAGCAGGATGGCTTCCAGAAGATCCTCGATCCCCGATTTCTGTTTGGCCGATACGGGGATGACCATGGTGTTACCGCCCCAGTCATCTGGCATCAGGTCGTTCTCGCCAAGTTGTTTCTTGACGCGGTCAGGATTTGCATTGGGTTTGTCTATCTTATTCAAAGCCACAATGATGGGCACCCTGGCTGCCTTGGCATGTGCAATGGCTTCCTTTGTCTGTGGCATGACACCATCGTCGGCAGCAATTACCAGGATGACGATATCTGCACCCTGGGCGCCACGCGAACGCATGGCGGTAAAAGCTGCATGACCAGGAGTATCCAGGAAGGTGATCTGCCTGCCTTTCAACTCGACTTGATAAGCACCAATATGCTGGGTAATACCGCCAGCTTCCCCGCCAGCCACGTCGGCATTTCGAATGGCATCCAGCAAAGAGGTTTTCCCATGGTCCACGTGACCGAGAATGGTCACAACCGGAGGGCGGGCAGTCAAGGAGGCTTCATTCTCATCGGCTATCGTTTGCCGCCACAATGGCACATCGCCAGTTTCTTTCTCCACTGGCGCATCCTGTTTTTCCAAGGATACATCAAAACCCATTTCGTCAGCTAAAATGGCAGCAGTGTCGTAGTCAATCGCCTGATTGATAC
This sequence comes from uncultured Anaerolineales bacterium, assembly GCA_903829085.1. Lineage (GTDB taxonomy): Bacteria > Chloroflexota > Anaerolineae > Anaerolineales > Villigracilaceae > UBA877. The sequence continues at coordinate 2,044 of CAIKOL010000162.1, forward strand.
TGGCCATGACACCATTGGTCATTAACTTTTTAATGATCTGGATCGGGCTGACTTCAATTATTAGGGCGAAATCGCGAATAGAAATATTCGCGGGAAGTTCAATCTTTTTACGCTCTGGAACGCTCATACGGCATCTCCTTAATCAAAACACTCGTGTGGCAAACCCTGTCCAGTGACCGGGTTGAATCGGAACCCCTCAAACTGCCGTTGAACGCTCAGCGGTTTTTCAGTCCATCTGGGCCTTATGCCTGTTCACCGTCATCCTTATCGTCCACCGGCAATGTTTGCATAAACAGCTGGAGGCGTTGGATGTCATCGGTTGTCAAGGTAGTCTTGAGGGCATGTGCAAGCGGACCCTTAAGACCTTTTTCCCAGCAGGACCGGCGATTGTGAAGATACGCGCCGCGTCCAGCCAATTTACCGGTAGGGTCCACCTGCAAGCCCTCAGGCCTCTGTATCAGTCGGACTAACGACCGCTTTGGCAAGACAGTTCGGCACCCCACGCAAGTGCGTTGAGGAATGTGTTTGGGTGGTTTTGCAATTTTGCCAGACACCTTCTATATCCAATAGTTAATCATGAAAGGACTTCCTGGCCCGGGCGGGCAGACTAATCTTCTTCCCAACCCTCATCACCACGTTTATGCTTCTTCTTGGCAATGGCCTTCTCAAGATCCTCATCATATACGATCTCAACAACCTTCTTTTTCTTCTTCTTGCCTTTTTTCTTGTCGGACTCGTCCTCTTCATCTTCGGCCACAGCAGCTACAGGTTGCAGCATATCGGGTCTCAGGGTGAAGATCTCCTCAAGAGGTTTACCTTCTTCTATTTCAATGACAGGTTCGGCAGTTATCGGAGCAGCTTCAGCCTCCGCAATCAAAGGCTCGGACAAAATTTCAGCCGGCACAGTTTCTGGCACAATTTCTGGCACAGCCTCCAGCGGCGTTTCAGTCACCAGCCCCTCAACCGGGGTCTCAGGAACCAGTTCAACAGCGGGTACTTCCGGCTCGTGGAACTTAATGGTTTCCAGAGCAGTCCGGATAGCATCCATAGATTTGGGCCCAATTCCAGCCAGGCCAAGGACACTGTCTGGGTTAAGTTTCATCGCCATCATTAAGTCACCGACGGTGCGGTGCTCGGCCTCGGTCAGAATATTGTAGACATGTTCGGGCAAGCCCAAAACTTCAATCGCCATTTCGAAAGCAGCGTTCGGGATCCCGGAGCGGGCAACCAAAACCCGTTCTTCCTCGGCCGCGGCGGTAGCTTTCTTCTGCTCCACCGTACGCCGTTCCACCCGCTCGACAAACTGGATGAGGGTCATAAACTCTTCCGGCGTCACCGGGCGTCCTTCGGTCTTCTTTGCCAGGACTTCTTCAACAATGGGAATATTTTTGTGTTCAACTTCGGCAATATTCGCAAGGGAGGGATCGCTCTGTACTTTGACGATGGCATCCGAGGCGGCTTCGATCAGCGACTTAATATCTATCCGCCAGCCGGTCAATTTGGCAGCCAGACGTGCATTTTGCCCATCCCGCCCAATTGCCAGGCTAAGCTGATCTTCCTGGACAACCACTGTGGCGGTCTTTTCGGCTTCGTTTAGATATACACCCGAAACCTTGGCCGGGCTGATGGCTTTTGAGATGTACAAAACCGGGTCAGTATTCCACTCGATGATATCAATTTTCTCGTCGTGTAGTTCCTTGACAATCGCCTGGATACGGACACCCTTGATCCCCACACACGCTCCGACGGGGTCCACATTGGGCTGGGTGGCCGAAACGGCAACTTTCGCCCGCTGCCCCGGTTCGCGTGAGATGGCACGAATCTCGACAATGCCATGATAAATCTCTGGAACTTCGTTTTCCAATAAACGACGCAGGAAATTCCGGTGCGAGCGCGAAAGGATGATCTGAGGACCGCGCGGGCTGTCCTTGACTTCCAGGACAATTGAGCGGATGCGTTCGTGCACCTTGAATTTCTCGCCAGGAATTTTCTGATTCGGGGGCATGATGCCCTCAGCCTTCATATCCAGGCCGATGGTTACGCCCTGGGTCATGCTGACTGCCTGGACAACACCGCTGATGATCTCGCCGACTTGTTTATTGAAGAAATCCGCCTGCATCTGGCGTTCAGCTTCACGGATGCGCTGCTGAATGACCTGACGGGCTGTCTGTGCGGCAACGCGCCCAAAATCTGCCGGCGTGGACTCAACCAGGAGCATGTCGTTTAAATTGATTTCCGGGTTTACCACGCGTGCCGCTTCGATGGTCACTTCCGTGCGTTGATCCTGCACATCTTCGACCACTTCTTTTTCAGCAAAAATTGTAACCTTCCCGGTCTCCGGGTCAATTTTAGCTACAACTTCCTGGGCATTGGAAGCATTTACCGCCCGCCGGTAGGCTGAGACCATGGCTGACTCAATGGCAGCCATGATGATCTCCTTGGGCAATTGTTTTTCTTCCAATACTTCATTGAAAGCCAGTGCGAATTCATTTTTCATTGTCAACCTGCTCCCCAGATAATAATTTCCAGTATCATCTCAAAATCCAAGAGAAAGGGGTGTCCCCAAACGCTCCCATCCATTGAAAGAACACAATTTCCTGTTACATGCAGAAAAGTGGGGGTTGCCCACTTTTCGATGCGTGCGGTATTGGTTTCTCAGACGTCAAGAATTTTAACACAGAACCGATCAGGATGCAAGGTTGCGACCATCGCTCCTCAGGATTTTCACAAAGTATGAAAGCCAGGTATTACCAAACCCCAACTTTGCAAAAAGCGCGCATCGCTCCTGAACCGTCTGGGACATAGATAATCAGTGAGCGGAATCAACTCAGTATTCAACTACGGTCGAAGGAGGTAGAAAATAGTATTATTCACTCCTGTCTCCTGCCCTTCCCCTTGCCTCCATCCCCGCCCACCTTTCTGTTCAAGGCGTTGCCGTTGACTGGAAAACGACTGTGCCCATATCCGCCATTTGCCCGGCGACGATGTTGATAGAAAATTCATGCCCGACGGTTGCATCTGCGACCACAACCAGTTGTGTTCCGGCAGGAACATTTTTTAGTAAAAATGAACCATCCGGATTTATCGATGTTTTCAGAGAAGTGGTCTCCACGTAAATATTCCCGCTGAATGGTTGTCCATAAGTATCCAACACCACTCCCTTCAAATCCCCCGTCCTGCGCAGCGAGGCAGTCAGATCGCTTCGAGAAAGGTTCACAAGCCCGAGTACAACCACAACAATCCCCAGGAAAAGGATCAGCAAGCGGATCTGTTTCATCCTTGGGGATACTTGTCTGGGCGGCTTGGTAAAAACCTTGTCATAATCATCCAGCTTGGGGGAATTTTCCAAAGGCATGGGACCCTCCTTATTTCGAGACCGTTAACCCCTGGGCGCACAGCACGGTACCATCCCAGGTTCTGATCCCAGTCCCCCCACTGGTGTAAGTGCTATCAACTGCCGTCACCACTGCCACACCGTCCACATATCCGGTAAACGTGGTGCCAACCACTTTTACCGACAGGGTATGCGGGCTGCCATACCAGTTATACCCCGCCGGAGCATTTACTTGCGCCAGGGTGGGAGAAAAGACCTCCGCCCCATTGACCCACTTGCGGATCACGAACCCATTTGCCCCAGGATCATATTGGAAGGCATATCCATTAATTCCCGAGCCCGAGTTCGTCGCCCGGAAGTAAATGCCGTAACCATTTCCCGCAGTTAATGAGGCATTATTCAATGCGACTGTATAGTCTGATGGAGTGGTACCTGACATGGAGCATTTATTAAAGATAACCCCACCCCCGTTTGGACTACACAGCTGACCAGTGGAGGTGGACCACACCCCCTGGTACATTTGCGATCCGCTCAAACTACTGAAGCTATCCTGGCAGTAGGTTTGGGCACAACTCTGGTTGTTGAAGATGCTAATCATCCGGCAATATAGGTTGCTGACCGAACCCCCCGTCAACTGAATGACCAGCAACACGGCAATGACTACCAGGATCAATACCATGGCATACTCAACCATTCCCTGTCCGGAGATTCTTCTTTTTTTCATAATCTCTCCTCGATCTTCTTTCTTCCAGCTCACTGCCTCCTGCCCTTCCCCTCTTCTGCCCAGCTCCTCTGTCTCAGTGCATCCTTGATCTTTTTTGAACCTTCTTCAAGAGGCATCCCCGCGGAAATCGTAAATGCCATCCACAATCTTCCAAATGCGAGCACAGGTCGGGCAGGCCAAACCATCCCCTTCATCTTTCAAGGGAGCATGGCCGCATTCGGGGCATTTGAAGAATGCTTTTAGGTCACCGGAGATCGAGCCTGTCGCTGCACCTTCCACTCCTGCTTTGATGAAAATACTAGGGGTCAATTGTATAAACATTCCAGTCCATTGGAGAAGCGAATCGAGGCCTGCCAAAATGCTGACGGGGATATTACGCTTGAGGGCATCCACCCGGAAATGCGAGACAGCCAGGGTTTTTTCTGTCTTGAAACCTGCCTCCTGAAGCCAGACGTGCACCGCACGCGGGTGGAA
>CAIKOL010000163.1 GCA_903829085.1 uncultured Anaerolineales bacterium
GTTGGGAGTGCATCAGATCTCCGCCGGTCTGCAGCAGAGATCGTGCATGCAAACCCGTTGGGTGGAATTTGCGGGATGGTGTGCCCAGATACGCTGTGCATGGCCGCCTGTACGCGCAAGAAATTCGACGGGGCAATTAATATCCCACTAGTCCAGGCTACCATTGTTCAGTTGGCAAAGAACCTGGGTGGTATTCCAGAATTCTCACTGCCAAACCTAAAAACCAATAAAAAAGTAGCTGTCCTCGGCGGTGGACCATCCGGATTGGGTGCTGCAGCATCTCTGGCACAAATGGGCTATGAAGTTGAGATACTGGAGGCAACCGATCGGCTCGGTGGAATGGCGAATTTAATCCCTGATCATCGCCTCGCCAAGACAGTTGTTGAGACAGATATCCAGTTTGTTCTGTCATTGGGTAATATTAAGGCAATAACCGGGAAAAGAGTTATCTCTCCAAAATCGCTACTCAATAATGGCTTCGATGCGGTCTGTGTCTCAACGGGCCTATGGAAACCGATTGAACTCGGTATTCAGAATGAAAGCCTGACAATCAAGATGGCCGACCTGCTTGGGCACCCATCTACGTACCAGTTCAACGGTCGCGTAGCGGTCATTGGCGGGGGTGCAACAGCTGTCGATTGTGCCATCACGGCCAGGCAACAAGGAGCTACGCATGTCGAACTTTTCATGCTCGAGAAGCTTTCGGAAATGCCTCTGACTTCAAGGGAACGCAAGGAGCTGCTTGATTTTGATATCGAAGTAAACGGCCGCGTTCGCATATGTAAGATCAATACCAATGGAAAGTTACCCACGGGTTTGGAGACCGTAAAAGTCGAACTTCCCGAAGGGAAAGCCTTTAGTCCGGCTGAAGTTCGTAGTGTATTGGGTTCTGAAAGCATTCGTACCGGTTTCAGCGCAGTCATCATTGCTATTGGAATGCGGTCAGCATTACAGCGCGAACAAGCTGAAGGTTTGTTCTACGCTGGAGATATTCTCACCGGACCTACGACTGTTGTACAAGCAGTCGCATCCGGCAAGAACACTGCGCGCGAGATTGATGCCTATCTTCAGGGGAAAATAAAACCCATCGTTACGAAACCGACCAAATCAACCTATTTATTTCCCGGTTACAACCCGCTTCCAGTCTCTCTGAAGACCGATTTCTTTGGCCGGCAGATCATTTCCCCGTATATCATCTCTGCATCTCCTTCTACTGATGGGTTGGAACAGATGATCAAAGCCTATAAAGCCGGTTGGGCTGGTGGGGTAATGAAAACCGCATTTGATAATGTACCAATCCATATCCCCGGCGAGTACATGTTTGCCTTTAGCTCTTTAACGTATGGCAACTCGGACAATGTTTCCGGGCACCCGCTCGACCGGGTCTGCCGAGAGGTGGAACAACTGGTCCGGGATTGGCCTGACCGCTTGACGATGGCATCAACCGGTGGCCCGGTGACCGGTCAGGACGAGAGTGATGCAGCCGGTTGGCAATCGAATACAAAGAAATTGGAATCAGCTGGTGCAATGGGTGTTGAATACTCGCTTTCATGCCCGCAAGGAGGTGATGGTACAGAGGGCGCCATCGTCTCACAGAACGCGGCCCTGACTGCGAAAATTATCGATTGGATCATGCAGGTCAGCGATCCAGATATTCCCAAACTATTCAAGCTATCAGCCGCTGTAACCTCCATAGTTCCCATCTTGCGTGCCATCCGTAAGGTTCTTGATCGCTATCCACAGAAGAAGGCGGGCATCACGTTGGCAAATTCATTCCCTACTCTTACCTTCCGCCCTGCAGAAGGCAAGCCTTGGGATGAGGGTATTGTAGTCGGGATGAGTGGCGAGGGCGTCACGCCTATTTCCTATCTCACTCTGGCACAGGCAGCCCTGGAGGGAATTGAAATCTCAGGAAACGGTGGCCCGATGAACTACAAGGCAGCCATGAACTTCCTGGCACTAGGCGTGAAAACCGTCCAATTTTGTACGATTGTCATGAAACAGGGTTACGGAATTATTAATGACCTTGAGTCGGGCACATCCTATCTGATGCAGGAGCGTGGCATCCACTCGATGGAAGAATTAATCGGCATCGCCCAACCAAATCCCATAATTGATTTTATGGCACTTACCCCTGTAAAGAGAATATCTGATGCCAACCCGCTCCTGTGCGTTTCCTGCGGTAACTGTGCCCGGTGTCCGTACTTCGCGATCGTGTTGAACGAAGAATATCTGCCACATACCGACCCGAGCCGCTGTATTGGTTGTTCGATCTGTGCCAAGAAATGTTTTACTGGCGCAATAACCATGCGAACCCGCAGCGATGGGGAATTATCTGCTCTTAAAGAACAATAGGAGTTAAATCATGACCACTCGTTTTGAAAACGGGATTGTCGCCACGTTAGGTGAAAACAATCGTCTGCTGTGGAATGCCACCGTTGTCACCAAAGGAGAATTGGTAGCCGCAGTAGGCGATTCCCTTGAAATGAAACGCCGCTTCCCGGATGCCGAAACCGTTGATTGTGCGGGACAGATCATTCTTCCCGGGTTCATTTGCACCCACCATCATTTTTACTCAACAATGGCACGTGGAATGTTCATCCCTGGTGAGCCAGCAGCCAACTTTGTACAGATTCTCGAACGCCTCTGGTGGAAATTGGATCGATCCCTGTCGGAGGAAGATATCCTCCTTTCTGCTCAACTGCCTTTGATCGACTGCATCCGCAATGGTACAACCACTGTCATCGACCACCACGCATCGCCTTCCAAACGGGATGGCTCGCTTGATCTGATCGAAAAAGCTGTTCGCCAGGCAGGTATACGAGCCTCGCTGTGCTACGAAGTTTCAGACCGCAATATCCCTGCGGGCGGAGTTACAGAAAACGAACGTTTCATCAAGAAGGTCGGGAAGGGAGATGGCCAGATTGCAGCCATGATGGGCCTGCATGCATCCTTCACCTTATCGGACGCGACCCTCGATATGTGTGTAGGCATCGCTAAGGATGCCGGGGTCGGTTGCCATATCCATGTAGCTGAGGATACTTCTGACCGTGATGACTCGCTTGCAAAATACCATCTCCACACTATCGGCCGATTGGATAAGCATGGCCTGACCGGAGAAAAATCCCTTTTCATCCATTGTGTTCATATTGATGAATCTGAAATGGATATACTCGCCGGCACAAACACTGCTGTAGTCCACAATCCGGAATCGAATATGAACAATGCTGTCGGAGTCACACCCTTGCTCCAATTGTTGAAAAAAGGAGTTCTTGTGGGTTTGGGCTCGGATGGCATGGGATCGGATATGCTTGTTCAGATGCGTTGTGCCTACCTGCTCCATCGTCTCGCAAATCATGACCCGCGCGTTGCATTTCAAGAAGCTCCCCAATTACTTCTGCAGAATAACACCCAAATTGCCAAACGCCAATTTGGAGTGACACTTGGAGAAATAGCCGAAGGCAATCCTGCTGACCTCGCAATCATGGATTATCAGCCCCCTACGCCACTCAGCGAAGCCAATTTTCTTGGTCATCTTTTATTTGGCCTGGTGGATGCTACTGTTGACACAACCGTCTGCAAAGGCAAGATTCTGATGAAAGGCAAAAAGATCCAAGATTTGGACGAAGAACGGCTTACAGCCCGTTCGCGTGAACTTGCCGAACAAATGTGGAAGCGGTTACAAGAACTTTGATAAAGAGGAGTCCCCCCTGACTGGTAATCAAAAACCTTCTCGAATTCGAACCCTGAGCCTATCCTACACAGGTTATAATCCATTGAAATAAGCAGAATTGGTTAAAAGATTTTCTTCTCCCGGTCTCAACAGAAGTAAGTTCCGACTTGTCTCAAATAGGATGGAACGATGGCTAATAATCCTAATCTAAAAAACGATGCTACTCCTGCAGTTCAATTGCACCTAGAATACGAACGGCAAAACATGCTCTTCGATGCTCAACTGCCAATCATACAGCGTTTCCTTGAAGCTCAGGCACGCCAGATTGCTGACGCATATGTCGAACGCGCCCAACATGTTCATTTTACACTCCCTGATCGCGTTTTGGCAGGAAGAGGAACTGAACCCATGACCGTTCAACAGGCCGTTCGCGAACAACGAGTTGGTAGTTTAGCCGATAAATTAGGCCGCCGGGATGTTCACGAAACGCTTAGACAACGACTTACCGAACTGGAACAATCCAGTGAACAAAGCATTGTGATTGCAGCTAGTCTGATTCGCTTTGCCTCTGCAACTCACATGGTCCTTAATATGCTACCCTCTGGCAGGATTGTTGTCTATGCACCAGCCGAGGAAGATGACATTCCTTCCATCCCCGTCATTCAAGGGACAGATCCAGAATCAGCAATTACTGCCACTACTGATGCTATAGCGGAAGAAGGAATTGTCGAAGAAGGCCGCGGAGGTCTCCAGGTCCCCTATGTTCCAGCAGCTCGACGCTTCTACCTGCCGCAATGGGTAGCATTTGGGGATCAAGGCGAGCTTCTGGTAAACAGTGTCAAGGAAGCCGAGGCGCATATTGCTTCAATGCAGCATTTCCTGAATGTTCTTTTTGCGGCCCGTTCGCTTGCGCCTTACATGGTTGCAGACGATGAGTTTGAAAAGAAGCGCTATGGGATGCTTGGCCAACTGGTAAACCAGGGAAGGGCACTCGCGAATCATCTTACAAACGAGATAATCAGCCTCATTCAGAAACGGGCTTCCGAGCAAAGTCTTAACCGTGGATTGAGCTTATGCCTGCCTTACTTTGACGATCAGGATCTTCGCATCGAAACTCATGATTTTGTTGTCATTCCTGCAGGTAGGATTATGTTCGTCCCAGCATTTGTAGTACGCGCGGCCCTAGACGAACAGGCCAAGATTGCCCAGGATACGCGTTTCAGCCACTCAACTCGTAGGCATCTGATGGCCGAGCTCCAGGGATTGGGGGCTGCCTTTGATTCCATTGACTGACAGGCGTACTCTTTTTATTGGTTCGCCCGGCGAAATCCTTACTGGAAATGAAAGGGAAACCTGGTAATCTAATGCCCTTCGGGAGACAAACACCAAAAGTTCGCCTCTCGTTTCTTCTTCTATGAGTTCAGCCCCGATCCACAGCCTGCGCGTTCCGGAAGTATTCCAATCACTTGAAACTTCCTTAAGCGGTCTCCCGTTAGCCGAGGCGGAATCGCGCTTATCACTTTATGGGGAGAACATTCTCACAGAACAGCCAGATCAAGCAAAATGGCAGAAATTTTTTCTTCAAATCCGTCATCCATTCATAATTCTAATGTTGCTGGCGATACTGATCAGTTTCTGGCAGAGAGATTGGACCCTGGCGATTGTCATCCTGCTTTTAACGATCACCAGCAGCGTTTTTTCCTTCTGGCGCGAGCACCGTGCCGAACAGGCCATTGAAAAGTTACGTCATTTGCTCCCTGCCTATGCGCATCTCGTTCGGAACGGGAAAGACGTTCATATCCCAGCCAGCGAGGTTGTTCCCGGAGATGTATTGATCCTGGCTGAAGGTGATAACATCGCTGCAGATGCGCGCGTCGTTGAGGAATATGGTCTGCGAGTCAATAATGCATCCCTGACAGGAGAGGCGATTGCAGCTCGAAAAACTGCCGAAGCATCCATTCTCCCCAATATTAGTGAATTAGAACGTCCCAACCTGATTTTCGCCGGCACATCGGTGGCATCTGGTACAGGCAAAGCAGTTGTCTATGCCACCGGTATGTTAACTCAATTCGGTCGAATCGCCCATCTGACACAGATTGTCCAGGAAGAACCTTCGCGGTTCCAAAAAGAACTCGAACGCTTGGGAAAAATCCTTACCTGGGTTGCAGTCATCATCGGTGCCATTGTCTGGGCGCTTGCTAATTACGAACCTACGATCAACAACTTATATGATAACCCTCTATTGCTTGCCTTGGGTACCATCGTGGCATTAACACCTGAAGGTTTGCCAGCCACGCTGACACTCTCGTTGGCAATAGCCGTACAACGCCTGGCTGGACGGGGTGTATTGGCTAAACGACTTAATGTAGTTGAAACACTTGGAAATATATCAGTTATCTGTACTGACAAAAGCGGTACTCTAACTCAAAACCAGATGACTGTGCGGGAAGTCTGGGTTGCACGCCACAGGCTCCAAGTCACCGGGGTAGGCTATGAACCTAAAGGTCGATTTATTCCATCGCCTCAAAATACTCCTTTTGAAAAAGACCTGCTTACGCTCCTGGAAGCGGCTCTCGCCTGCAATAATGCACGTGTAAACGCACCCACACCAGAACATCCCACCTGGACCAGTCTGGGTGACCAGACAGAAGCTGCTCTCAAAGTAGCCGCCTTGAAATACAACTTGAACGAAGATGTTGTCACTATGCTCTTACCGCGTATCCACGAAATCCCGTTTGATGCCCGGCGAAAGCGTATGACCACAATTCACAGGGAAATCGACAGGGAAATCGCTTTGTCGAAAGGCGCCCCACGTGAAATTTTACAACTCTGTACACAAATCCAGGTTGATGGGAAAATTTGTCTGCTTGATGAAACCACAAGAATAGAAATCCTGGCTGCCAACGACAATTATGCCCGCCGGGCCTTACGCGTTTTAGCTTTTGCTCGCCGCGACCTGCCTTTACGATCCGGTGCATACACCGCCGATACCGTTGAACGCGAATTAACCTTCCTTGGACTCATGGCAATGATGGACCCTCCCAGGCCCGAAGTGGAACAAGCCATCAAGGTCTTTCGTCATGCAGGTATCCGCATTGTAATGATCACCGGTGATTATGGCCTGACCGCTGAATCACTTGCGGTGCGGGTTGGCATGATAACCACTCCCAATCCACTCATCGTAACAGGCGCCGAATTGGACGCATTGAGCGAGTTGGAACTCCAACAGCTCTTATCCAAAGAGGTTATCTTCGCCCGTATGGCTCCCGATCACAAGCTTCGCCTGGTTTCAGCCTACCAGGCCCGAGGCGAAGTGGTTGCTGTGACAGGCGATGGTGTCAACGACGCGCCCGCTCTGCGAAAAGCCGACGTGGGCATCGCTATGGGTATTATTGGGACTGATGTAGCCAAAGAAGCCGCTGATATCATCCTAACCAATGACAATTTCGGTTCCATCGTCGCTGCTATCGAAGAAGGGCGGGCTATTTACGATAATATCCGCAAATTCATCACTTACCTCTTTGCCAGCAATATCCCCGAAGTATTGCCATTCTTGCTTACCGGTGCCATTGGCATACCTCCTGCGCTGACCGTACGGCAGATCCTGGCGATTGATATGGGAACTGACATTCTCCCCGCCCTGTCTTTGGGAAGTGAAAAACCTGAACCTGACATAATGAATTATCCACCTCGTCCTCCTTCCCAGTTATTATTGGACCGAGGTCTGCTGACACGCTCTTTTCTCTGGCTGGGGCTGCTCGAAGCTGGGCTTTGCTACATGGGCTTCCTTGCCACCTATTTGTTTTCCGGTAATGCCAGCCTCCTTAATCTATCTTTCTTGAATGCTATTCGATGGCCTCACCTTCTGAGTATATCCGGGAATGTCAATGCAATCGCCGGTACTGTCTTCCTGGCAGGTGTGGTCACCGTCCAAGCAGGAAATGCCTTCGCCTGTCGGACTTCCAAAGCGCACAATACCCAGATGGGCTGGGGTAGCAACAAAACCCTCCTGGGTGGAATCTTCCTTTCACTTCTCATGATTGCCGGGTTGGTCTACATTCCACCTTTGGCCAAAGCGTTTGACAACCAGATCTTCCCCATCGTTTTATGGCCATTCCTTTTACTTTATGCTTTGATACTATATACTATGGAATGGTTCCGTAAGGCTTTCAACCGCTGGACAGAAAAGAAAATCCTAAACCGTTCCTTAAGTTCCATTGAAAGGAGATAATGGATTATGAAAGTCATTGTTATGGGTTGTGGCCGGATTGGCTCACAGGTCAGTATGTTGCTTTCCGGGCAGGGGCACGATGTCACCATAATTGACCATGATGCCAATTCCGATGGGAGGTTGGGGACTAACTTTAAAGGCAGGATCATCAAGGGGCTCGGTTTTGACCGCAACATCCTGATGCAAGCTGGAATCGAACAGGTTGAGGCATTTGTAGCAGCCAGCCAATCCGATAATGCCAATATCGTGGCGGCGCGCATCGCCCGCAATATTTTCCACGTGCCACGCGTCGTGGCCCGGCTTTATGATCCCCGCCGGGCGGAAATCTATCAACGCCTCGGTTTGACCACTATTTCCTCAACAAACTGGGGTGCAGAGCGTATTTTCCAGGTACTAACCCATAGCGATATCGATGTATGGGATACATTCGGGAGCGGGGAAGTTACTCTGGTGCATGTAGAACTACCACCGCAGTTGGCCGGAAGAAATATTTTGCAATTGAATATACCAGGTGAGATTATGGTGGCCTGTATAACTCGCAACGATCATGCTTTCGTACCCACTACTGGAACAGAATTCCATGAAGGCGATCTGATCCATCTGGTCGTAATTTCATCGGCAATGGAACGTCTGGAAGATTTGCTTGGGATGGAAGGGAGGTAGATATGTTTGTCATCATAGTTGGCGGTGGAAATATCGGCTCGCATCTGGCAAAAATGCTTCTGGATGGTGGGCATACTGTCAAAATCATTGAAGAGCGCCTAGCGTTGCTTGAAAAGCTCCCTAATGAACTCCCAGTGGAAGCGATTGTCGCTGGAGACGGAAGTTCGCCTCTCACCCTGGAAAATGCCGGGATACGAAAAGCCAATGTACTGGCAGCTGTCACCGGGTCAGATGAAACCAATCTGGTAGTTACATCCCTGGCACGCTTTGAGTTCAATGTCCCCCGCGTCATTGCACGCGTCAATAACCCTAAGAATGCCTGGCTATTTAATCAAGAGATGGGTGTGGATGTGGCACTCAATCAGGCTGATATCCTGGCGCGTTTGGTGGCAGAAGAAATGTCTCTCGGTGATATGATGACATTACTTAAATTACGGAAAGGCGAATTCTCGTTGATCGAGGAGAAAGTCCATCCACTCTCCCCCAGTGCAAATAAAAGCCTTCGTGACATAGAACTGCCCAAAGAATCTGTTATCGTTGCCATTATCCGCAAGAACCAGTTGCTCATCCCACACGGTGATACTGTACTTATACCCGCTGATGAAGTGCTGGCACTTGTCCACGCGGCACATTTGAAGCAATTTGCCATCCTGCTGGGCCCAAAGGAGCCTGTCATCCGCGATGGAAAAACAGGCTAACTCCCGTTTCTGTTTTGTTTGTGGCCTTGAAAACCAGGTTGGATTGCAGCTAGGATTTTACGAAACCGGGCCCGGCGAAGTAACCGTTTCTTTCACCCCGCCCGAACACTACCAGGGATACCCGGGTGTTCAGCATGGGGGTATAGCTGCTGCTATCCTGGATGAGACAGCCGGTCGTGCCCTTATGGGTATTTTCCCACCTCGCTTTATGTTCACAGCCAGGTTGGAACTTAAATATCGCCAGAATATCCTGATTGGAAAACCGATCAAGATCGTCGGTAGGGCCGGTAATGCCCGAGGTCGTATGGCAGAAGCCTGGAGCGGTATTTTCAACCTGGAAGGCGAATTGTTGGCAGAAGCTAATGATTTATTGGTGGATGTGCCCAATCCACCAGACCCATCTGAATTGGAAGGGTCTGGCTGGAAAGTGTATCCGGAGAATGATGCATGATCACTGATTATTTTCGTCCCCAAACGTTGGAAGAAGCCCTGAAATTGTTGGCTGCCCCGGAAACCCGTCCACTCGGAGGCGGCACTGTTCTATCCCATCCAGTTGATGAATCTTTTACGGTAGTTGATCTGCAAGCCCTCAGTCTAAACAACATCCATAAATCAGGCAACCAGCTTGAAATCGGTGCGACAGTTCCATTGCAGGCATTACTTGAATCACTATTTGCACCCAAAGCGTTAAAAAATGCTCTCAAATTAGAAGCTCCATTAAACATTCGAACAATGGGGACCGTAGCAGGAACGCTGGTAACCTGCGACGGACGCTCCCCTTTTGCGGCTGTAATGCTGGCGTTGGATGCAATGATCGTAATCTGCGATTTGTCAACTGTGGATGGTGCAATTCCCATCGGTGAATTCCTCTTTTCGCACAACAAAATTCCACACGGTAGCCTTATTACCAAAATTAAAATTCCCTTACAAACCCGGCTCACCTTTGAAACGGTTGCCCGTAGTCCTGCCGACAAGCCCATTGTTTGTTGCGCCCTGGCTCAGTGGCCCTCTGGGCGTACCCGACTGGTGCTTGGCGGGTGGGGTAATTCCCCGACCTTGGCGTTGGATGGAAATGACGCTTCAGGGCTTGAAGAAGCTGCTCTCACTGCAGCTTACCAGGCGACAGACGAGTGGGCGTCAGCGGAATACCGTTCTGCTGTTGCTGCGCTGCTGGCAAAGAGATGCTTTGAATCAAGCGGATCAAATGGCGATTTACAGTAAGATATGATCTCACCCATTGCAATCCTTCCCTTAAACCAGGTCATCCCCGGTGATTGTATCCAGGTTCTTTCCAAATTCCCCGAGAACTCGGTTGACATGGTTTTCGCTGATCCACCTTACAACCTGCAGCTCTCTCAGGAACTCTGGCGACCGAATCACACACGGGTTGCTGGTGTGGAGGAGACCTGGGATAAATTCGCCAGTTTTGAAGAATATGATCAATTCACGCGTCTTTGGCTTTCTGGTTGCAGTCGCATCCTGAAAGAGACAGGTACACTTTGGGTCATCGGCTCTTACCACAATATATATCGGGTAGGTGCAATTTTACAGGACTTGGGATTCTGGATCCTGAATGATGTCATCTGGATCAAGACCAACCCGATGCCCAACTTCCGCGGTGTGCGTTTCACCAACGCTCATGAAACACTTATCTGGGCACAGAAAACCAAGGGTGCCAAGTACACTTTCAACCATCATTCCATGAAATCGCTTAACGATGATCTGCAAATGCGCTCAGATTGGACTCTGCCACTCTGTTCAGGTAAGGAACGCCTGCGAGCTGATGGAATCAAAATTCACTCTACCCAAAAACCGGAAGCCCTGCTTTACCGTATTTTACTCTCCAGCACCAACCCAGGAGATGTTGTACTTGATCCATTCTTCGGCTCTGGAACGACCGGTGCGGTGGCCAAGAAGTTGGGAAGGCATTTTATTGGCATCGAACGTGACGAAAGTTATATCGAGGTCGCCAGGGAGCGCATCTCAGCCGTCGAACCCATCCCTGAGGTAGCAGTTAACTTGTCGGAACCACGTGCCCAGCGCCGAATCCCGTTTGGAGCATTGCTGGAAGCCGGTTTGCTTCAGCCGGGACAAATCTTGTACTTCACCAAAAACGAGGCGGTCACTGCCACCATTCTGGCAAATGGACAGCTCCAATGCGGTAATCTGATCGGTTCTATTCATGCCATCGCAAAATCGCTTTTCGACGGTGCTCCTGCAAATGGTTGGGAAAGTTGGCAATACGCAGTAGAGGGGAAGAAGTTTGTCCTTAACACCTTAAGACAAATAATTCGCACGGAAAAGGCATAGAGATACATGAAAAAAAGACGTTCTACAACGAAAATAAATTGGTTTGCAATTGGTTTTCTCGGTCTGATCCTGGTTGCTGGTGGTGCTTATTTTTGGGTGACCAGTCTGATGGCATCCGGTGAATCTTATCGCTCTCCTCTGGCAAACAAGCCACCCACGCCAGGCCAGGCTGTTGGCACTCCCATCACTCGCCGCGTGGCGGTGGTATTGATCGATGCACTGCGCTACGATACTTCTATCAATACTACCGTCATGCCCTTCCTGAACGAACTTCGCACTCAGGGAGCTTCTGCGACAATGCACAGTCAGGCGCCTTCCTTCTCCGCTCCAGGCTGGACCGCCATTCTTACCGGCGCTTGGCCAGATATCAACGACAGCCAGCTTTTCAATCCACCCGATGCTTTCAGCGCTCGCGCCTTCACGCAGGACAGTATCTTTGCTGCCGCCAAGCGCTCAGGGTTGAATACCGCTGTTTCCGGCTTTGCCTGGTTTCAAGGAATGCTCGCCAACAGCGGAGTGGATACAGGGTTCTACACTCCTGGTGAGGACAACACTGCCGATGCTGAAGTGGTGGCAGCAGCCCTTCCCTGGCTAACGGCAGATTATCAATTGGTGCTGATCCATCTCGACCAGGTGGATTATGCGGGGCACTACCAGGGTGGACCTCGTAGCCCGAACTGGGATGCAGCTGCCACCCGCGTCGATGGAATGCTAAGTGAGATTGTGGGAGAACTTGACCTCACCCAGGATACCGTGCTGGTGACATCTGACCACGGCCAGATAGACCGTGGCGGCCATGGTGGGCCAGAACCAATTACGCTGGTTGAACCGTTTGTACTAGCCGGAGCCGCGGTTATTCCCGGTAATTATGGGGATGTGAGCATGGTGGATATCGCCCCCACCTTGGCTGCCTTGCTTGGGACAAACATTCCAGCCACTAACCAGGGGCATGTTCTATCCAATATGCTTGTCCTCACTTCCGGGCAGGAAACTGCCATCCAGGCTGCCCTGAAATCTCAGCAATCCCAACTATTCTCCGACTATTCAAGCGCCATCAATTCGACCGCCATCGTTGCAAATGGTGAAATCGTCTCAGCAACCCAGGAAGCCATGAGCCAAGCGCGCCTGGCTCGCTTGGGGAGCGAACGCATCTGGCGTAACGTTTTGGCTGCTTTGTTGGCTATTCTTCCCGGCTACCTGTTGTTACTTCGACGGGATAAAAAATCCCTCTGGTTCCTGGCTGGCGCCGTTCTCTATGTTGGTCTTTTCAATTTACGGTATGCTGTCATTGATGGGTTAACCTATTCTCTGGCATCATTTAATCAAGGGGCCACTTATCTTCTCACTTACAACGCTACTACTGCAGCGGCTGCTGTGATTCTCGCCTGGCTGGTACCAATGTTTGGATTGCGCGCGTTCCAATCTGGTCCACGCAAGGCTGCCGAAACCGCCCTTGCCTACACCTGGTTTACTCTATACCTGCTGGCACTCCCTATTCTGCTTAGTTTTTCTATCAATGGCTTTACCATTATATGGACATTACCTGAATGGCACACCCTGTTCCTGGGTCTGCTCTCCTTGGTTCAATCACTAATTGCCTCCCTGGTTGGATTGTTTTTGGTTGGAGTGGCAGCGGGGGTCGGCTGGTTGAATGCCAGGCGCGCCTAATTTCTCCTTTGGCCTGATTCGCAATATGCGGAAGCAGCTTTGATGAATGTTTGGAAGGATTTTTGCAATGAATATTGTTTTACTCGTCAATGGCACCCAACTTGCACTTGAGACCACGGCCTCCGAAACTTTATTTGCCGCCCTACGCCGCTTGGGCTATTACGGCATCAAATTCAGTGATGAGCAGGGATTGAGCGGGTCCGATACTGTTTTACTGGATGGGAAGCCGGTAAACGCTGGGTCGCTCTTGGCTGCCCAGGCGGGTGGTCATAAAATCGTGACAATCGAAGGTCTGGGAGAGCATCCCGACCAGGGTTGGAAAAAGACGGGTGGTCTCCACCCTCTCCAACTGGCGTTTATCGAAGCTGGAGCCATCCAATGTGGGTACTGCACACCCGCCCAAATCCTGGCCGCCAAAGCCTTACTGGATAAAAATCCGCTTCCGACTGAGACCGAAATCCGGGAAGCTATTGCAGGTGTTCTGTGCCGGTGTACAGGTTACTTAAAACCGGTTCAGGCCATCTTACGGGCAGCTGCGGTGATGCGTGGTGAAGTTGTTGGACGATTCGAAACGACACAAATCGAGTCCGTTGCAGGAACCGAATCCTTCCAGCGCGTCGGAAAATCGGATCCCAAGGTGGATGCGATAAAACTCGCTCAAGGCAAACCTGCCTTTACAGCTGATATCGAGTTGCGCGGCATGTTACATGCCAAAGTTCTGCGCTCTCCTTATGCCCATGCCCGCATTAAGAAGATTGAGACATTCAAAGCCAAGGCATTACCCGGCGTAGCTGCCGTTCTAACCTGGCAGGACATTCCGCGTGTGGTCTATTCAACCGCCGGGCAATCTGACCCCATCCCGGGACCGTTGGATATGTTTTCTTTAGATAATAAGGTGCGCTTCGTGGGAGACCGGGTGGCTTTTGTTGCAGCCGAAACACCCGAGATTGCTGAAAAGGCTCTCAAACTGGTGGAAGTGGAATACGAAATTCTGCCAGCTCTCTTTGACCCGGCTAAATCCATGGAACCTGGCGCTATTCGCATCCACGATGAGCCTGAGTATGTGAATTTCGCCGATTCCAAACCAGAAAGGAATCTGGCCGCCAAGATCAAGATTGATATTGGCAACGTTGAAAAAGGCTTTGCTGAAGCAGACGAGATATTTGAAGCTGAATATACCGTTCCAAAAGTCCAGCAGGCACATATTGAGCCGCACGTCACCGTGACCTATTGGGATGAGGACGACCGCCTTGTGATTCGCACCAGCACGCAAGTCCCTTTCCATGTTCGCAGGATGTTGGCTCCCGTACTCGGGTTGCCTGTCAAACGCATCCGGGTTATCAAGCCGCGCATCGGTGGTGGTTTCGGTGGAAAGCAGGAAGTCTTGATTGAGGATGTTGCCGCCCATCTGACGATCGCCACGAAACGACCTGTAATTTACGAATACAGCCGTGCGGAGGAATTCATTGCTTCCCGCTCCCGTCACCCGATGCGTGTCTGCATGAAAACCGGCGTAAAAAAAGACGGCACTATCACCGCGAATGAGATGCGTATCTTATCCGACACCGGCGCATACGGCTGCCACGCACTGACCGTCACCGGCAACACTGGGCAGAAATCCATGGCACTTTATGTTGGCGACGGCGAATATCGCAAATCCCCCAATATCCGCTTCTATGCCGATGTGGTCTATACCAATACCCCCCCCGCAGGAGCATATCGGGGATATGGCGTACCCCAGGGTTACTGGCCGCTGGAACGCCATATGGAGAAGATTTCCCGGAAACTTGGGTTGGATCCATTGGAATTCCGATTAAAGAACGCTATCCGAGCGGGCGAATTCCATCCGTTCAGTACTGCCTGGAACGAAGGCCGCGAGCCACATCCTGAAACCATTTACACAGTGGGTTTGGAAAAGTGTGTTCAGAAGGGTAAGGCTGCGATTGGATGGAAAGAGAAGGCAGGGAATGAAAGCTGGCGTAATTCATCGAACGTTTTATCACAAAAACGAGGTTTGAAATTTGATATTCGAAATTCGAAGCGAAAAGGGATCGGGGTGGCCCTTGTCATGCAAGGGACTGCCATTCCTTACCTCGACATGGGAGGGGCATCCATTAAAATGAATGACGATGGCTCGTTTAATTTACTGATCGGTGCAACAGACTTGGGAACCGGCTCGGATACAGTGCTGGCGCAAATGGCCGCTGAAGTACTTGGTGTTCCAACCGAGGACATCCTGGTCTACTCGTCAGACACAGATTTCACTCCCTTCGATAAAGGCGCTTATGCTTCGTCAACAACCTTCATTTCCGGTACGGCAGTAACCCTCGCCGCACAGAGCGCTGCAGACCGCATAAAACTGCGCGCCGCTAAACTATTAGGATTAACAGACCATAAGTCAATACGCCTTTTTGACAAGAACGCGATCGCCCCGGATGGAAGAGCAATTCCACTCACTGCCATTGCTTTAGATTCATTACACCACAGTGAGCAGGAGCAGATTATGGGGGTAGCTTCTTATGTTTCTCCCTCCTCCCCGCCTCCATTTGCCGCCCAGTTTGCCGAGGTGACGGTGGATATCGGAACCGGTGCGGTCACAGTGGATAAACTGGTTATGGCAGTGGATTCCGGAGTCATTGTAAATCCATTAACTGCCTCGGGGCAGATTGAGGGCGGTATGACACAGGCTCTCGGCTATGCCGTCTGTGAGGAAATGGAATATGACGATTTTGGCCGAGCACGTGAACGTGACTTCGGAGACTACCACATCTTCCGCGCCGATGAAATGCCTGACCTGACCACCATCTTCATTGAGACATTCGAGCCAAGTCATCCTTTCGGCGTTAAAGCCGTGGCGGAGATACCCATGGATGGGGTCGCGCCCGCTGTGGGTAATGCTATTCTGGATGCAGTTGGTGTTAATATAGATGAGAACCCAGTTACTCCGGAAAGGATATGGAAAGCGTTGAAAGCAGGATGAAGAACAGGGGCAACCTTCGGGTTGCCCCTGTTAGATAATCAAATCATCCGATCAGCCACCCATCTTTACTGGATTTTATTTGTTCTGCAGAGAGATTCGCGACAACTGCGAAGCGTATGACTAGGGTAGAGATCCTTTATTTGCTGCCATATTTATTTTCCCTCTTTTTATCTTTGGGAATTACGATTTACGTATGGGAACACCGCACGGTTCAAGGGGCAAGTGCTTACGCAATCGTGACAAGTGCTCAAACACTGATCGTCTTGGGATTTATCCTCGAGCTTCTTAGCCCAGATTTAAGCAGCAAAATTCTCTGGGACAAGATCCAATGGGTCTTCTTTGCATTGGCATCGATCTCTATTCCTTATTTTGCATTCCAGTATACTAATTATAAGCTTCCGCATCCAAAATTGCTTTTAGGCCTGGCAGGGATAATCCCTGCCCTTTTGGTATTTGGCATTCTCACTGATCCTTTGACTCATCTGGTCTATTCCAATCCAGCGTTGAATGAAACTTTTATTTTCGGAGAGCTTCAATATCACTTTACCTGGTTTGTAGATCTCTTTGCAATTTACAGCTACATTACATCCCTGTTCTCATTCATCGTTCTTGCGCGTCGAGTTGTACATCCTCATCGGCTTTATCGCGCCCAGGTCACCTCCGTTATTATTGGATTACTGATCCCAATTTTCGGTACAATGTTGTCGGTACTTCAAATCCAAATTACGCCACTTCGGGATACGACTCCGATTACGAGCGCTATTGGCAACCTGATCATCGCCTGGAGCATATTTCGTTATCATTGGCTGGATATTGTCCATATTGCACGCGATAAAGTTTTTGAGAATATGAACGACTTGGTAATTGTCCTCGATGCTCAAGACCGTATCGTGGACATGAACCAAAGCGCATTGGATTTGCTCAACTTGAAACCCAACCAGGTGATCGGATTACCTGCAGATCCGATTTTCTTTGAATGGCCGGAGTTATTGGAAAAATTCGACAAACCGGCCGATGCCAACCTAGAAGTCATTGTCAAACGCGTCGATCAATATAGACATTTCGATATAAAATCTACCCTTCTCTACACGCGTTCTGGAATTTATCAGGGCCGAATTTTCGTCGCCAGGGACATTACCTCTTATGCTGCCCTTCAACGGGATTTAAGAGAACTCAATGAAGACCTAGAACGACGGGTTCAGGTACGCACCGAAGAATTGGCAGATGCCTATGACACAACACTGGAAGGCTGGGCAAACGCCCTCGAACTCCGGGACAAAGAGACCGAGGGTCATAGCCGTCGCGTGACAAGTATGACCCTTCTTCTAGCAAAGGAGCTAAATTTTCCAGAAGAGGAACTCATACACATACGACGTGGCGCGATCCTCCACGATATCGGTAAAATGGCCATCTCTGATGAGATTCTGCGGAAACCAGGAAAGTTGACCGCAACCGAAAGAGAAGTTGTCTCTCGGCACCCAATGATAGCCTACCAGCTCCTGTCTCGCATCACGTTCCTAAGAGAAGCTCTTGATATCCCTTATTGCCATCACGAGCTTTGGGATGGCAGCGGTTATCCGCGTGGATTAAAAGGAGAGGAAATTCCTCTCGCTGCACGTTTGTTCTCTGTCGTGGATGTGTGGGACGCGGTCCAATCAGAACGGCCTTACAATAAGTCTTGGTCGCGGCAACAAGCCATTCAGTACCTGCATGAACAAGCTGGAAGGCAATTTGATCCTTCCATCGTGGATGTATTTCTTCGGATGGTTGACCAAGACAGGATATAATTCATCCAATTGTTATTCTAGAGGAAGATGGATGGCTGATCATATTTACATCATCGGACATGTGAACCCGGATACCGACACCGTGGCAGCAGCCGTGGGCTATGCCTGGCTGCTCCGTGAACGCGATGGTTTCGATTCCATTGCGGCACGTGCCGGGGCGGTCAACCCGCAAACCGCCTGGGTGTTGAAAAAAGTTGGAATGGAAGCCCCTTTCCTCTTGAATGACGCCTCACCCCGCTTCGAAGCCGTCACCCGCCGATTGGATACCGTCAGACCCGATGCTCTCCTGCGGGATGCCTGGAGCATCGCCTCCCGCACCTGGGGTGTAGCCCCGGTAGTAGCTGAAGACGGAACCCCGTATGGCCTGGTAACTGGTACGAGTCTTTTCAAACTTGTGAACCGGTTGATCGGGCCCAACCCATCCCGTCAGCAAGGCAGTCTGGCTGAAATTCTGGAAATTTCCTGCCATGAAGCCTGCGATTCCAACATCCCTAAATTCCAGGCCAACAACAGAATCCGTGAATCCATCAACCGTATCCTGCGGGAAGAGGGAGATAATTTCTTTGTAGTGGACGAGAAAGGTTTATATGTGGGCGTGTGTCGCCAACGCGACCTTCTCAACCCACCCAGGCTGAAAGTCATACTTGTGGATCACAATGAGCCGCGCCAGGCTATTGCCAATCTGGAAGAAGCCGAACTTTTGGAAATCCTCGACCATCACCGCCTTGGTAACCAATCTACCCACGTGCCGATCAGATTTAGTGTAGACATCGTCGGAAGCACCAGCACCCTGGTTTCTGAACAAATAGAGGATGCTGGGTTAAGCGCTCCTTCGCAAATCGCTGGATTATTACTTTCTGGTCTGCTGGCAGATACACTCACCCTGACATCGCCTACTACCACTCCCCGTGATAAAAAAGCAGCCGAGCGGCTTGGACGCTGGGCTTTCACCCGCGGAGGTCCCCTGGTTGGGGAAACGGTGCAATCCTTTGGCAAGCAGGTTCTGGATGCCGGCGCAGGTTTGTCTACACGCACATCTGAGGAAATCGTTAATACCGACCTCAAACTCTATGAGGCGGGTGGCTTCCGCTTCGTCATCGCCCAGGCCGAGGTCGCCGACCTGATGCAACTTGCCGATCATCTCAGCAGTCTAAAGGCTACCCTGACTGCTCTGCGTGACAAGCGCGCTCTCGATTTTGCCATGCTAATGATCACAGATGTGGTCCGCGGCTCCAGCCGCCTGCTTCTGACCGATGAACCGCCCCAGCTCTCCGACCTGCCCTACCCACCCCAATCAGATGGGACACGCCTTGCCGAGGGTATGGTCTCACGTAAAAAGCAACTATTGCCAGTCGTGTTGGGGTTACTTGAAAGGTAAAAAACGTATGGATAAAATTCCCAATTCTCAATTACTTGACGAAGATCTGCCCACCCGACGCGCGGCGTGGAAAAATATCGTCCCCTTCGCTCAATCGTTCAACGGCTATGAACACTGGGGCTCGGTCCAAAAATGTCGCGAAGTTGCCAGGCAAGGTATTGCCCTGCATAAGTCCAATCAGGACCTGAACCAATCCCTGACCGAACTGCGCACCTGTCTGTTCTTCGAAGCCCGCAGGTGGAAACACCTGGAAAAAACCCCAAATAAATCAGGTTTGCTGTATGTGCGCGCCTTGGTGGAAGCCATCCGAGTGCGGGTGCAAGCGAAAGACCTGGGTTGAGAAGTATACGGATAAGATATGTTCAGTACACACTTTTTATGATAATCCATGAATTTGATTTATAAGGCTCTCTTCGAGCTCGAAACTGCCCACATGGCTGCGGCCTTGTGCACCGTGGTCAAAACCAGCGGTTCGACCCCACGACACAGCAGGAGCAAAATGCTGGTCTATCCCGACGGACACATCCTCGGTACAGTTGGTGGTGGAGAACTGGAAAACCGAGTACGCAAGGAGGCGCTGACCTCCCTACGGGATGGGCAACCGCGCCTCCTTTCTTATAAAATGACCGACCCATCCAATGGAGATGTGGGCGTGTGCGGTGGTCAAGTGGAGGTGTTTGTGGAACCAATTCTGCCAGCACCAATGCTGGTCGTGATCGGGGGAGGCCACGTCGGCAAGGCTGTAGCACATCTCGCCAAATGGCTCGGCTTTCACGTCGCCATCTCGGACGACCGACCTGAATTTTGTACACCCGAAGCCAATCCAGATGGCGATGAGTTCTTCCCCGTCCCAATGGCAGAATTACCCTTGCATCTGAATATCACTCGCCAGACTGCGCTTGTTATGACCACCCGTGGTAATAACGTAGATATTGCAGGCTTGCCATCCCTGCTCGAAAGTCAGGCGGGATATATAGGTATCATCGGCTCGCGCAAACGCTGGTCTGAAACTATGAAAAACCTAAATGAACTCGGGATCACAGATGAACAATTAAAACGTGTCCACTCCCCCATCGGGTTGGGAATCGGAGCCGAAACACCAGAAGAAATTGCCGTCAGTATTATGGCTGAAGTGCTTATGCTACGGGGCGGTGGTTCCGGTAACCAAATGAAAGGACCGCGATGACTCTTCCGCCCAACCAGCGCATGTTCCATGGTGGCATCCATTCGATAGCATTGGCGGATCAACTTTCAGCACGCTTCAATGATCGCCAGCACCGTGTCAGTACCCAGATACAGGGGGATACTGCCCTGGTGCAGGTTGGCTCGAAACACGGCACTCCGGTAACCGTACACATTGTCGATACCGAGGGCGGAGTACTGGTTACCATGAGCCGCGATCGCAACTGGCTTGACCGGGTAGCCGATTCCAGCGAACTGATCGAGCGCGCCGCTTCCAGTCCACTTTCTCTTCTGGCTCTTGTACCGGATGTGCTTGGCGAAATGAAGCAGGAAAACCTTGCTCCCCTCATATGGAATGCTATCAACGATTTATGCGCCCTCACCCGTTCCCTGGCGGGAGAAGAAAAAAGTCCTCACAATCCCAAGATCTGCCTGTTTTGCGGCGTGTCCAATGACCCTGATCAGGCTGAATGTGTTGCCTGCGGGGCTGCCCTCCCCACTGACCTGCCGCGCATTTGCCCAAAATGTGGACGCGGTCACACTTCTGAGGCTTTGTTTTGCCAGGCTTGCGGGACTCGTCTGGTGGAAGGATAAAACCTTTCAAGGATTAAAGCGTAGATAAAGAGGACAAAATCACTTGTATCATTATCCTGCTTCGAATATAATGAATTAGCTCATCTTATAAGGAGAGACAAAATGGCTCGTATCTTCGATGTTATTGAATATGCCAACGAAATGACGGACGAGATTGTCCATCGCTTCCCAGATAACACTACCATTGGCGATTACCGCGTCGGTTCAAACGTCATCGTGCGCGATGGCCAGACGGCGGTCTTTTTCCGTGATGGCCAGGCCCTGGACATGTTCGGCCCAGGACGCCATGTCATTGCCACGGCTAACATTCCCAAGTTGATTGATTTCATAGGGAAAGCTTTCAACGACCGCACCCCCTTCCCGTGCGAGGTTTACTTCGTCTCAATGAAAGAATTTGCTAATCGCAAGTGGGGCACTCCACAGCCGATCATTGTCCGTAATCCAGGCATGGGACTGGGAGTGGCACTTCTGCAGGGCTTTGGCACTTACAGTTTCCAGGTTAAGGATCCGCAGCAATTTATCATCCAGATCGTTGGCAAGCAAGCCACCTTCAAGATTGATGAAATTGAAGAAAGGTTGCGTAGCATCCTGCTCTCAAAACTCCAAGACACCCTTGGCGAATGGGCTGCAAAGTTTGCCGTCCCCGAAATGATCGGCAAGACGATCGAGCTCGGCGGTTATGTCCGCTCGCTCGGCGAAGAGGACTTTAACGCCGTTGGGCTTACATTAAAATCTTTCTACATCGGCAACCTGAAACCTTCAGAGAAATCTGCCGAGGAACTTCGGGCCATGGGTATGCTCGACATGGCCACTTATACCCAATTGCAGGCAGCTGATGCCATGCGAGACGCGGCTTCCAACCCGAGCGGAGGCGCGGGGCTGACTGCTGGGATCGGCGCTGGGATGGGCATCGGCAACCTGATGGGTCAGGCACTCCAGGGCGGAATGCAATCCGGTCAGCAGCAGCAACAGGCACCCTCTGGCGGTGGTTCCTCTGGTGGCAGCATGCCGGATGTGATGACCCCCAGCGAGGCAGCCGGTTTTTTGAAAGTCTCTGAGGAAGATGTAATGGCAGCCATCAATGATGGCAGCCTGAAAGCCAAGAAACTCGGTAATGCTTACCGCATCAGTAAATCGTCGCTGGACGAGTTCTTAAAAGGGTAAATATTATTGAAATCATGCAACAAAGGAGCCCGGGTATACCGGGCTCCTTTCGATTCACCTTTTCGTGATAACCATATTTTCTATTCCAGTCCCGCCAGTACTTCAGCCACCGAATCCAACACATCCCCCGCCAATACGACCGCAGTGCTCCCCAGGATGACAGCTGCGGTCAGGCCGGCTTCAGCATGGATCCAGGCTCCCAATCGGGCTGCATCGTAGGCCTCCAGCCCTTGGGCGCGTAGACCGGTTATCAGACCAGCCAGCACATCACCGCTGCCGGCATGAGCCAGCGCGGGTGTAGCTATTGGTACGGTTGTGGTGCGACCATCCGGGCTTGCAATAATTGTAAACGCGCCTTTTAGAACAACCACATGACCCCATTCAGCAGCATACTTGCGGGAAATCGCCAGGCGGTCTGCCTGAATTTTCTCAACACTAAGCCCTGTCAGCACGGACATTTCTCCCGGATGGGGCGTCAGGATGGCGGGTGCAGGAAGCAGCTTGTTCCAGTCGGGGATTTTTGCCAGTAATTTTAAACCGTCCGCATCGAAAATAAACGGCGGAAGAGCTGCAGATTTCTGGCTCGCTTTCAATCCTACATTCTGAACAAAACCCATGCGTGCATGGGTAACCTTTGCAGATTGTCCACCCAGCAAGTTCGCAATAAAATCCCGGGTCGTGTCCTCCAGACCGAGACCTGGGCCTACCAGAAGCGCTGAGGCGCGTTCCAGGTTTTCCTTTACCACATCTGCAGCCCCAGAGGCGATTGAGCCCATTTCATGTGGCAACAGTAGCCAGGTTGCCTCAGGGAAGGCGCTTGCCAGAACCATGTGCAGAGGTGCTGGGACAGCCAAAGTGACCAGACCAGTCCCGATACGAGCTGCTGCTTTGCCTGCCAGCAGGGCCGCACCGGTGTAATTAACCGACCCGGCAACAATAAGTGCTGTGCCAAAGGTTCCTTTATGTGCATCCGTCGGGCGGGCAGGAAAAAGATTTGCAGCCATGCTTTCATTGGCAACTTCGTTATTTAATGCCTGCCAGGATTTCAATTCATCAAGTATGCCGATTTCCGCGACTCGTAATTCGCCAATCAAATCAAATGCCGGGAGCTTAAGCATCCCCTGCTTTACAGCAGCAAGCGTAACCGTTGCATCGGCTGGGATGCATTCTTCAGCTGCGTCCCCCGTATCGCAATCGATTCCGGATGGACAGTCAACAGCAACAATAAAAGGCTGCCATTCAATCGTCCCCAGGATTGTTTTCGCCGCCCTCAATACCTTGCCAATCTCAGGTTTCAAGGGCTGTCTGAAACCTGTGCCCAGAACGCCATCTAAAACACCATCAGTAGTTTCCAGAAAAGCGGTAAGTTGTTGGAAATCAGCA
>CAIKOL010000164.1 GCA_903829085.1 uncultured Anaerolineales bacterium
ATTGGAAAATATTTGCGAACAGTTTTTATCAGCCAACAGCCAAAAAATGCAATATTTTTTGGAAAATGAAAAACTGGTTTATGAAACCGAAAGAAATGAGGTCGAGGAAGATAAAACCACCAAAAGTACCGTGCAAGATTCCAATGGTTTTGAAACTTATTTTGAGAGTAGTGGAAAAACAACCTACTTTCGTTTTACCGTCACCGGTTTCAATCGGGAACCCATTGATAACCCTTCGAAGAGTATATGGAATGCTTACACGGAAAACGAGATCCAGGCCATCTATCTTGGGAACAAGAACTCATCCCAGGATCCTGCAGGACTTGGAATAAGTAATTCTCTAGACATTAGTGCATGGATTGATAAGGATTGTCGCCTGGTTGTGGAAGTGGGTAATTATTACCATTGGAAAGATAATCCCAATTACCCGATTTTAATACGGCATATAAGGAAAACAATTGAGGCTGGTTTTGTAAGTGCGCTGCCAACGCCATGAGCAAGTTGGAATAGAGTTCCTTCAAAGGAATATGCAACTGCCATGATATTTATTTGGGGGCCTTATCGTGCTATGATACGACCGGTCCTGGATTTCCTGGATGATCTTCGATCCGGAAGGCATGATCAGGACTTCAGCTGGAGATATAAAAGAATAGGCCATCGATGCAGGCAGCCTGCATTTGAGTAGCCAAAAAGCCCGCTTTCGCCCTGCCCCCAGGCAGCCGGGACGCCGCCGGGAGTAGTGCAAAACAATATTCATCGGAAGGACAAAAAGATGACCGAATTCCCTAAAACCGACCAAAACAGGATCAATCGCCTGCCCAGGCGCGGGTATTACGATCGCGAAACCATTTATCGCATCCTGGATGAAGCTCTCATCTGCCACGTGGGTTTTGTTGAGAACCAACAACCTTACGTGATCCCGATCAACTTTGCCAGGATGGGGGATGCCATCGTTCTGCATGGAGCAAAAGCCAGCCGCCTGCTCAAGCACATCTCGGCAGGGCATCCGGTCTGCCTGGAAGCGACGCTCGTGGACGGCCTGGTGCTGGCGCGGTCGATATTCAATCACTCGCTCAATTTTCGCTCGGTGGTCCTTTTTGGCACAGGGCAGCCGGTCGAGGCGGACCAGGACAAGCTGGCGGTATTGGAAGCCATTACAGAGCACCTTATTCCCGGGCGCTGGCGTGAAGTGCGCCTGCCCAACCAGAAGGAATTGGACGTCACCAGTGTGGTCTCCATCCAGATCGATCAGGCGTCGGCAAAAATACGCAGCGGTCCGCCCGGAGATAATGAGGCGGATTACGCCTTGCCGGTTTGGGCGGGTGTGCTTCCGCTGCAGGAATTACCCCTGGCGCCTGTGCGGGATGAACTGATGGCACAGGCGGTAGCTGTGCCTGGGTACATCACAAAATACTCCCGCAAGCAAAGTTGATGAAAAATGGGATTTGGCTCGCTTCGCCCGCCAAATCCCATTTTTCGTACCTAAAGAATATAAATCTGGAATTTAAGTCGGACTCCGCTCTTCCGCCTTCCGCCTTCTGCTTTCTGCCTTCTGCTTTCCGCCTTCCGCCTTCTCCCTCCTTTACAGAACTGTTGGCTGGCTCCTCACCTGTATATCGAAAAGCAGTGCTAAAATTACCGCCATGAGCACATCTCTCCTGCCCCTCAAGATCCAACGGGCTTCCGCTGTAGCGCTGCTGCTTATCCTGCTCGGCGCGGCCTGCCAGCCTGCCACCGCCCTGCCTCCCAGCTCCACGCCGGTGCTTCAAACGGTGGAGGTGACGCGTGAAGTCACCCGCGAAGTCAGCCGGGAGGTGACCCGCATGGTGACAGTGGACGTGCCGGTCACCATTACCCCCAGCCCCACCCCCGTCATCAGTCTCACGCCCTCCCTGACTCCCACCATCACGCTCTCGCCCACCATCACCCCCACGCCTGAGCCGCCCAAGGTCGCCATCCTGTTGGATCACTCCCCCTGCAATTTTGGCCCCGGGGGCGCCTATCTCTACAAGTATGGCTTGCTGGCCACCAGTTGGATGTGGGTCATCGGGCGCAACGACGACGGCAGCTGGCTTTTTGTGGAGGGGGGCGGCAAGAATCCCTGCTGGGTGAAGACCGAGTACACCCAGTTCGTCAGGGGTGGTGATTACACCGCCTACAACATTCCGGTGGTCGACCCCGATTTCATCCTGCCTTTCGCCACCAACCTCTACATGCCCCCCACCGGCGTGCAGGCTTTCCGCTACGGCGACCAGGTGAAGGTCTTTTGGAACGCGGTCTGGATGACCGAGGACGATTACCGCGGCTACCTGATCGAAGCCTGGCTCTGCCAGGGCGGGCAGTTGGTCTTCAAACCCACCCTGTTCTACAACGCTGATCTCACCCAGAATACCGGCACGCTGATGCTGGCATTCGACGACGAGACCAACTGCCAGGCTGCCTCGCATGCCCGCATCTATACCTCTGAGAAGCACGGCTACACCGGTTATATTTCGATCCCCTGGCCCGCCTCCGGGCCAACCCCCACCCTTACGCCCACCCCCTGAGGAGGCCCTGTGCCCGAATACGCCGATTTTATCCAGAATTACCCGTCCTACGATAGTACCCACGATATAGATGAGCTGCGTGACCGGGACTATGCCCGCCTGGACCATGCCGGCCAGGTCTACCTCGATTACACCGGCGGCGGGCTGTATGCCGAGTCGCAGTTGCAGAAGCACCAGCAGGTGCTGGCTGAACATGTCTTTGGCAACCCGCACTCCTCCAACCCCACCTCGCAGGCTGCCACGCGGCTGATCGAAAGCACGCGCCTCACCATCCTGCAATTTTTCAACGCCGACCCGGCCGAGTACACCGTCATCTTCACCCAGAATGCCAGCGGGGCGCTCAAACTGGTGGGCGAGTCGTATCCCTTCGAAGCCGGCGGCCGCTACCTGCTGACCTTCGACAACCACAACTCGGTCAATGGCATCCGCGAGTTTGCCCACGCCAAGGGCAGCCAGGTCACCTACATCCCGGTCTGCCTCCCGGATATGCGCGTGGACATGGAGTCGCTCAATGACCTGCTGGAACAGGCCGACGCGGGCAGGAACAACCTGTTCGCCTACCCGGCCCAGTCCAACTTCTCCGCCGTCCAGCACCCGCTCGAATGGATCGAACGCGCCCACGCCAAAGGCTGGGATGTGCTGCTGGACGCGGCCGCCTTTGCCCCCAGCAATGCCCTCGACCTGGGCAGGTACAAGGCCGATTTTGTGCCGCTCTCGTTCTACAAGGTCTTCGGATACCCCACCGGCATCGGCGCCCTGGTGGCACGCCGTGAGGCGCTGAAGAAACTGCACCGCCCCTGGTTCGCCGGCGGCACCATCACGGTTGCCTCCGTACAGGGCGATAAGTACTACCTGGCCGAGGCTCCCGCCGCCTTCGAAGACGGCACGCTCGACTATCTCAACATCCCGGCAGTGGAGATCGGTCTCAAGCACATCCAATCCATCGGCTATGAGATCATCCACGAACGGGTGCGCACACTCACCGGCTGGCTGCTCGACAACCTGTCGGAAATGAAACATGCCAGCGGGGTGCCGCTGGTGCGCATCTACGGGCCGCTCGACACGGTCAAGCGCGGCGGCGCGGTGTCCGCCAACTTCTACGACCAGCACGGCGAACCGGTGGATCACCGCTTCATCGAGCAGCAGGCCAACCAGCACAATATTTCCCTGCGCACGGGCTGTTTCTGCAACCCGGGTGCCGGGGAGATCGCCCTGGGCATTTCCAAACCCGAACTGGCCGCCTGTTTCACCCAGCCCGGCCACGGCCAGCGCCTGAGCCTGGATGACTTCCGCCTGTGCATTGACGGTAAAAATTCCGGCGCAGTGCGCGTCTCGTTGGGGCTGGTGAGCAATTTCGAGGATGTGCAGGCGTTCTTGAAATTCGCCGAAGGTTTGTTGGAGTGAACCCGCCGGTTGACTGGCTTCTTGAAGGCGAACCATACATCCAGTATCGCACCCGCCTCGACCTGCTGGATCAACCGGAAAGCAACCCGCTGGTCAAAGCCTCCCGCCAGGCCATGCTGGCTGACCCGAAAGTGCAGGCTCTCCTCGACGAGTTGTCTGGCTGGCCGGGGACAGTCCTTGCCAGCCACAAAAGCGCCTCACAGCCATATCACAAACTGGCTTTTCTCGCAGATCTGGGGCTGTGCCACAACGATCCAAAAATGGATGCGATCATCCAGCGCATCCTGGAACACAGATCCGAAGAAGGCCCGTTCCAATTGCCGATGAACATCGCCGTCCATTACGGCGGGAATGGATTGGATCAATGGGCCTGGGCCTTGTGCGATGCCCCGCTAGTGCTATATGCGCTGGTCAAATTCGGGCTGGAGAACGAGCCGCCGGTACGGTCAGCCATCGCCTACCTGACTGGCCTGGTGCACACCAACGGCTGGCCATGTGCGGTCTCGAAGGAATTGGGCAAGTTCCACGGGCCGGGACGCAGGGAGGACCCCTGTCCGTATGCCAATTTGGTTATGCTCAAATTGCTGGCGCAGACAACCGGGCGTGACAGCCAGGCCGCCCGCATCGGGGCCGAGACTCTGCTTGCCCTCTGGCAGGAGAGCCTGGAGCGTCACCCTTACATCTTCTACATGGGCACGGATTTCCGCAAACTCAAAGTTCCCCTGATCTGGTATGACCTGGTAAATGTTGTGGATGTGCTATCGCAATTCGCCTGGCTCAAGCAGGATGCCCGTCTTCTGGAAATGGCTTCGCTCCTGAAAAGCAAGGCCGACCCACAGGGACGCTTCACGCTCGAATCCATCTGGACAGCCTGGAAGGATTGGGAATTCGGCCAGAAACATGAGCCATCCCGCTGGCTGACATTGACCATCTGGAAGATCCTCCAGCGTGTGGATGCGCTCTAATTCATGTTCAGCAGGGACCTGAGTCCCTGGCCTGGAGGAAAAAGAAAGGTGAGAATATGCTGATCCCCACCCGCGCCCAGCTCAAACCCGGCCTGCGTGTCCGCATTGTCTTGAAGCAGGACCAGCCCTCCGGCAAACTGACCGAGGGTATCC
>CAIKOL010000165.1 GCA_903829085.1 uncultured Anaerolineales bacterium
CAATGGCCTTTGCATGGGCCGTCTCATCAGGTGAGCGGATGCCGCAATCCACGGTGACCACTAGCTTATAACCTTCTGCCTTTAATTTATCCAGCGCCTCATTATTTAGGCCGTACCCTTCATCAAAACGGTTGGGAATTCTTCCCTGCGCTTCCCCGCCCAGGGCACGTAAAACCTGCACCAGCAGGACAGTCGCTGTAACCCCATCCACATCGTAATCACCATAAATGGCAACGGGCTCATGATGCTCAAGGGCATAACGCAAGCGTTCCACGGTTGCCAGCATTCCAGTCATCTGGAACGGGGATAGATCCAGTTCCGTCTCCGCGCGCAGGAATGCTCGTGCAGATGCATCAGTGGCATAGCCGCGATTAAATAATATCTGCCGCATGATCGGCGAAAAAGCAGACAACGCTTCATTTGCTTGTGAAGTTATCGGAGTGGAAACGGACCAGCGTTTATTTAGGGCTGTAGGCATATGGATTGGAGTATCGTGATTACGGCAACAGGTCGCCCAATTGGTTCAGAACATAGGTTGGTCGGATGGGCGATCCTTTCAGGACAGATTTGGGAGTCGCGCCCGTGAGTATTAGAGCAGCCGACATGCCTGCCTCCAGGCCCATATGCACGTCAGTTTCCAGCCGGTCGCCTGTCATCAGACAATCACTGGCAGGCAGGCCCATCAATTCCAGAGCAGCCTCGATCATGTACTTGGATGGTTTTCCTACCACTGCTTCGACTCGTGTATTGGTGCATGCTTCGATCGCGGCAATGATGGCAGCGCAGTCTGGCTCCCCACCGCCAGGGACCGGGCAGAAGCGGTCAGGGTTGGTGGCAAAAAAACGTGCCCCGCCCCGAATGGCATCGAAGGCGATTTGCAGTTTGCGATACACGAAAGTCCGGTCAAAACTCGCGACGACCGCATCAACTTCCTTAGCTTCCTCGGTTAACTTGAATCCGCCCCGCCGCAACTCTTCGCAAAGCGGTTCTTCACCGATAACGAATAGATGGGCATCCGGTGCATGCCGTTTCAGGAAATCTACCATTACAAGCGATGAAGTCAGGATGTCTTCCACCGGGGTCGGTACGCCCAACCGTGTCAGCTTTTCCGCATAATAGCTGCGCTGGTGTGTGGGGTTATTCGATATGAAGAGCGTTCGGGAGCCGCGTCTCCGTAGAGTCGTCAGCGTTTCCCCTACCGTGGGAAGCAATGCTTCCCCCAGGTAAACAGTCCCATCCAGGTCAAAGAGATAACCGCCGAAATATCGTTTCGGAATCGGCAGGTTGCTCAAGGCATTTCCTGCCCACCGGTGAGATGCATCGCCCGACCGGTCATGTTCTTGGTCTTGTCAGAAAACAACCAGCTCACAACGCTGTGTATATCTAAGGAGGCATGACCGTGGTTCTTCAGAACTTGGTCGTTGTATTGCATTAACTTCCACCGATCGTGGCTCGGATAACCTTGTAGCCTTCCTTTTCGAAAGCTGACGCAACTGCATCTTGGAGTTCTTTCCCTGGAGTCAAAGAAACCATGTATCCACCTCTGCCTCCTCCTGTGACTTTTGCCCCCAACGCCCCTTTTTCGATGGCTGACTTGCACAGGTAGTCCAGAGTTTCGTGAGACATTCCCATATCGATCAAGATTCTATGGTTATTCGACATGGTCTTTCCCACGGTTTCCAGATCGCCAGCTTCAAGTGCTTTTTTCATGTCAAAGACCTGGGCTGTGATCATCCTGAGACGCGCTGCAAAAAGATCCGGATCGCCTTTCTTTTGCAGCTCAATAAATTCATCCAAAGCCGCAGTATTTACTGTGACGCCGCTGTTGGCCAATACAATTTCAAAGGACTTGGGAGTCTTGATCCTTTCGAAATGTTGTTTTCCATCTTTTAAATAAAACAGTATGAGCCCTCCGTAGGTTGAGGCAGTATTATCTACTCCACTCGCAACCCCGTGATAAGGAAACTCTCCCTGCCAGGCGATCCGGTTGATCTCCTCGATCGGAAGACCCAACTTGAATTCTTCGTTCAATGCCCGTGCTAATGATACGCAACTGGCGGCGCTGGCGCCTACCCCGCTTCCCGCCAATAATGTTCCCCCACAGGTGATCTTGATCGGATTCTTTTTGACGTCAATATTCATGACTTCGAGAATTCTATCAATCGAGCGCGCTTGCTGTTCTTTCTTCTTTTCCTTGTAGCCTGGAACCTCGATCCGGTTGTCTTCCAGGGTCCAGCCTTCGCCCTCAGTCCGTTCCACAGTTGTCACTGTTTCAAATGGGATTGATGAGACAATTGCTGGAACTTCATCCAGTACAAATTGATCCCCAATCAAGATTGATTTTCCAAAACCAGTTCCTTTAGCCATTCGATTCTCCTTCCAAGATTTTTTCCATTTCATCGATCAATTTTTCTTCTTTTCCGATGGCTACTGTGGTGGCAGCCGTCAGGCTATGGCAGGCATCCGAAAATCCTCCCAACCTGGTTGTCGCTTCAGGGAGGAATATATTGAGCCCCAGCGCTCTCCCCGCCCTGATCTCCTCTTCCAAATAGTGGGAAGCCCTCATCGAGATTTTCACCTCACCGAATTTAATGGCCTCAAAGCCCGGGATTTCGTCGGGAATGACCTGAAATCCAGCCAGGTATTTTTGAGGATCAATAAGATTCGTGTCCTTAATGGCATCGCAGAATGCCCCGATCATTTTTACCCCCATTGGGAAAAAGCGCTTTTCAACATGGAACCACTGGATGTGCGGCGCTTGTTTTAAAGCACCAACCTTTAGCTTTGCGATCTCTTCGCTGAATATCTTCGTTCTGACAGTCTTTAATTCTTCCACCATCCGGTCCGACTCCGCTGAAACCCCTTCAAGGCAAGCCCGGATCCCCATATCTGGCCCATTTTGGTAATAACCCACTCCCCCCAAAACATCTAGGTAATCGCCAAATTCAATGACCGGTATTTGTCCTTTTGGACTATTCAACAGGTACAGCTCCCCGGTTCCTTGATTCCTGATCTCGATCAGACCCTGGCGAACTGCTTCTAGTGCAACCTCACGGTTCTCACTTACCAGTGCGCCATCCACAAAGAAACCGTCTCCCACCGCTCCCACGGCTGCGATATGAGCCATGTCACGGTTGGCGGGGTCCATTGTGCGCGCAAAAAGATAACAGGTTGTCGAACCGGAAATATCCCGATCCCCTTTCAACCCAAATAGATCCGGGTCAAGATTAAGAACTCTTGGGTCGGTCGAGGCTTCAGCCACATGGTGGTCCAGGATCAGCGTCAGGTTTCTGCTCTGGTTTAATTCTGAAAGCAGCGGTGCAATTCTGCCTGCAAAATCGGCAAAAACCAGGAGCTTTCCCTGCTGTTCATATACTTTCTGGAGTACTTTGGGATACGGTTTTTCCAGGCAGAAGCGCTGGACTTTATACCCCTGCCTTTCAAAAGCACGTGTCAGTATGGCACCTGAAGTAAGCCCATCGGAATCATTGTGGTGAAAGATCTGTACAACCTTTTCTGGCCACTGCTTGACTTCCAGAACGGCTTTTTCCATCGCCTCGATGAGAGTATTCAGCATCGTTCTCCTAGTTGAAGATCCTCTTGACCTGGTAAATTCCCGCCACCAGTTTATCCACTTCTTCTTTTTCACTATAAATATAAAAACTGGCTCGTGTTGTGGCAGTAATTCCAAATTTCTCGTGCAATGGTTGGGCGCAATGATGTCCGGCACGCACCGCAACTCCATAGGTATCCAGGATTTGCGCAACATCGTGCGGGTGAACGCCTTCGAGTGTAAATGCAGCCACACCACCTTTTTTTTCTGCCGCCGGCCCAAGCACCTTCACACCGGGGATTTCTTCCAGGCGTTCCAATGCGTACGCAACCATTTCCTGCTCATGAGCGGCCACAGTAGCCATGCCAACTTCACTAAGGTATGCTACTGCTGCCTCAAAACCGACCGCCTCAGCAATGGCTGGTGTCCCAGCCTCGAATTTATGCGGGATTTCATTCGGAATGAACGAACGTAGGTGCACGGACTTGATCATGTCACCGCCACCCAGGAATGGAGGCATTGCTTCGAGGATTTTTGCTTTCGTGTAAAGCGCCCCGATACCTGTTGGACCGAGCATCTTGTGTGCCGAAAAAGCCAGAAAATCTACATCCAGGGTCTGAACATCCACTGGAAGGTGGGGGACGGATTGGGCTCCATCCACAAGTGCCAGCGCCCCGGCTTCATGCGCCATGCGGATCATCTCCTGGGTTGGATTGATCGTTCCCAGCACATTTGACATACCGCTGAATGCCACCAGTTTTGGGGAGTGCGCCAGTAACGATCGGTACACATCCAGATCCAAAAGGCCTTCATCCGTTACCGGAACGAACTCCAGTGTTACCCCTCGTTCTGCTGCTAATTGCTGCCAGGGTACAAGATTGGAGTGGTGTTCCATCTCGGTAAGGATGACGATATCCCCGCTTTTCAAGATTGCGCGTGCCCAGGTGTAGGCAACCAGATTGATGGATTCAGTCGCATTACGGGTGAAGACAATCTCGCGCGCCGAAGAGGAGTGAATAAATTCCGCCACTCGTTGTCGGGCCTTTTCGTACATCTCCGTGGCTTCTTCCGCCAGGGTATGCACGCCGCGATGAATATTGGCGTTGTTGTGGCGATAGAATTCATCCATCGCCTGGATCACAGCCAGCGGTTTTTGAGTGGTCGCAGTCGAGTCCAGATATACGAGTGGAACCCCTGGTCGCACCTCGCGGCTCAGAATGGGAAAATCCTTGCGAATGGACTTGGTGGCGAGCGACATATTTATTAGTATTCGAGAATTTCTTTATTGCCGAGTTTCTTCTGAGTGCCAGCCGGGCGGATATGCTCCGAGGTAAGTGGATACCAAAGAATCTTATCCGGGACCATCCAGCCATCGGTCAGAAAAACATTGGAGCGAAATTGGACCGCGACCATTTTATTGTCCACTTGGACCACAATACCTTTCAACCAGCCACGTACACGCTCGCTGCTCTTTTCGTGGTCGCAAAAGACCTCCACAGTATCACCAACTTCGAAACTGTGCTCTATGCCAGGTGAACGCATAAATGCGAATTGTGCCATCGGGCCTCCCCGAGAAACTCTCTTCTGTTTCCTATTGTAGCTACGAGTACGATCATTGGCAAGCACCTTGGCGGTCATTGGGTGGCCGTCTTTTCATGGATCGCCTGCTGGAAGCGGGCGCGTACACCTTCAAAGGGAATGCGTTGCATAATGGGGTCGAAGAATCCTTCCACGAGTAGTCGTTCAGCTTCCTTGTCAGGAATGCCTCGCGACTTAAGATAGAACAGGGGTTCCTGTTCAAGTTTTCCGACTGTCGCTCCGTGCGTGCAACGGACGTCGTCGGCGAGAATTTCCAGGCCGGGGATTGAGTCAGCCCGGGCGTTCGGACTGAGCACAAGATTGCGGTTTGCCTGGTAGCCATCTGTCTTGGTCGCACCAACCGCAACATAGATCATACCTTGCCAGACCGAACGGCTGTGACCTTTCAGCGCACCTTTGAAAAGCAAGTCGCTGGTGGTATGCGGAGCCAGATGGTTTTGCTGTGTATCATGATCAAGGTGCTGGTTGCCATCTGTAAAATAGAAACCAGACATGCGGCCGGTCGCGCCTTCCCCCGCCAGATCCAACTCTGAAAAGTTTTTTGTCAGGCGCGAACCGATCGCCCCAAAGATCCAATCCAGGTTGCCATTTCGACCTACACGAACGCGTTCGTGCGAGAAATTCCAAACGTGCCGCCCCCACGATTGCAGCTCAACAAATCGCAGCGAGGCATTGTCGCTCACTATTATCTCGACAATTCCGGCATGTAGTGCTGGTCCATTTTCATCCGGAGAGGCAGCCTCGTGTACATAAGTCACCGAGGCACCTTCATCTACCCAGACTAGGATATGCGAAAGGAATGCCAGGTTCGCTCCAGGTCCCCAAAGAAGGCTGTTCAACGGCTGTTCAACGGTCACACCTTTGGGAATATAGAGCAGAATCCCATTTTGCGAAAGACAAGCCGCCAGTGCTGCAAATTTACCTTCCTCCGGGTTGACGGTCTGCCCAACCATCCTGGCTACCAGCTCCGGGTTCTCCTGTTCTGCCGTGAACAGATCGGTAAATATGACCCCTTTTCTGATTAGCTCAGGGCTTAGGGTTGGTCTGGCACCGCCAGGTAGGAGGATGACTTGGCCACCATGTTCATGAGCAGTCAATGGTTTAAGCAGTTCAGATGGGATCGGCGCAAGTTTTTGGAAAGCTCCCTCTGTGGGTAGGTGTACCGACTCAGCCGGGATTTCCCGCAAGTCCGTACGCCGCCAGGCTTCTTCAGTCATGGAGGGTAAGCTCAGGCGCTTGAATGTCTGCCAGGCCTTTTGGCGATAACCTGCCAGGCTGCCGGAATTTGGAACCATTTCGGCAGTAAAAGTAAAGTTTTTTCCCGGTGTTTCGGAACGACGGGATCGTGAGACGA
Organism: uncultured Anaerolineales bacterium; assembly: GCA_903829085.1. GTDB lineage: Bacteria > Chloroflexota > Anaerolineae > Anaerolineales > Villigracilaceae > UBA877. Next base: position 6,507 of record CAIKOL010000165.1, read on the forward strand.
CAACTCTTGGTTTTTCTTCCATGTCAACCCACCGATCCCTCCATCTGGAGTTGGATCAAACGGTTCATCTCGACGGCATATTCCATCGGCAATTCTTTCACAAGTGGCTCGATAAAGCCGGATACAACCATTGTCGTAGCTTCTTCCTGGCTCAAGCCACGGCTCATCAGGTAGAACAACTGCTCCTCACCTACTTTTGAAACAGATGCTTCGTGTCCAATGTTAACATCACTCTCGTCAATCTCAATATATGGATAAGTATCCGATCGGGACTGTGGGTCGAGGATCAATGCATCGCAAGTTGCATTCGACCGGACGCCGGTTGCTCCTTTATATACTTTAAGCAGCCCGCGGTAGGAAGAACGCCCGCCACCTTTCGAGATGGACTTGGAAATGATCTTGCTGGTCGTGTTCGGGGCAAAATGGATCATCTTCGACCCGGCATCCTGGTGTTGGCCTGGGCCGGCAAAGGCCATGGAGAGCATCTCGCCATGTGCGCCGGGTTCCATCAGGTAACAGGATGGATATTTCATGGTCACCTTTGATCCCAAGTTGGCATCCACCCACTCGTGGGTCGCGTTTGCATATACTTTGGCCCGCTGAGTCACCAGGTTGTAGACATTGGTGGACCAGTTCTGGATGGTGCTGTAGCGTGAACGCGCCCCTTTCTTTACGATAATCTCAATTACCCCGCTGTGGAAGGAGTCGGTGGTGTATTGGGGCGCAGTGCACCCTTCTACATAATGCACCTGAGCACCTTCATCCACAATGATGAGCGAACGCTCGAATTGACCAACGTTGGCAATATTCAGGCGGAAGTATGCCTGAAGCGGCAGATCCACCTTGATGCCTTTCGGTACGTAAACAAAAGAGCCTCCCGACCAGACCGCGGAGTTGAGCGCTGCAAACTTGTTATCTTCGATTGGGATGACTGTGCCAAAGTATTCCCGGAACAAGTCCGGATGCTGGCGCAAACCGTCTTCTATCGAAAGGAAAATGACTCCTTGTTTTTCAAGGTGTTCGAGGATGGAGTGATAAACCATCTCAGATTCATATTGCGCACCCACTCCAGCCAGGAACTTGCGTTCCGCTTCCGGGATGCCGAGTTTGTCAAAAGTATTCTTGATGGTATCCGGGACATCCTCCCAGGAGCCTTTCGAACCTTCGGTTGGCTTTACATAATAGAAAATATTATCCAGGTCAAGACCCGAAATATCCGCGCCCCAGGTGGGCATGGGCCTCGCCAGAAAATGCGCTAACCCCTTCAAACGGAAGTCGAGCATCCACTGTGGTTCGCCCTTCATGCGTGAGATATTTTCCACCACTTCCCGGCTCAAGCCTCGCTGCGACTTGAAAACGTAATTCTCCGCATCGTGGAACCCGTATTTATATTGTCCAATGCCTTCCAGCATCTTCGCTTCTTCACTCATGGAAACCTCGAAATACCATTAAGCTGTCGCTGGCTCTTCGTATTTTTCGCGCACCCAATCGTACCCGCGTTCTTCCAGTTGCAGTGCCAGGTCCGGGCCTCCGGATTCGACGATCCTCCCGCCTAGCATGATATGAACAAACTGCGGCTTGATGTAGTTCAATAACCTTTGGTAATGGGTGATTACCAGTACACCCATATCCGGTCCTGAGAGCGCGTTGACACCTTCTGACACGATGCGCAGTGCATCAATATCCAATCCTGAATCTGTCTCATCCAGGATTGCAATTTCAGGCTTAAGAGTCGCCATCTGCAGGATCTCGGCACGCTTCTTCTCGCCGCCAGAGAATCCGTCATTCAGGTAACGTCCGGCAAACGCCGGATCCATTTTCAATAATTCCATCTTCTCTTTCAGCATTTTACGGAATTCCAGGATCGGCATTCCCTTATCTTCGTGATTGGCTACGCGTCGCCTGGAATTGACCGCCGAACGCAGGAAATTGGCCACCGTCACGCCCGGGATGGATACCGGGTACTGAAATGCCAGGAACAGCCCTAGCCGTGAACGCTCGTCTGCTGCAAGTTCCAGTAGATTTTTACCCTTAAACCATATTTCTCCGCTCGTGACTGTATAGGATGGGTGCCCCATCAGCGTATACGCCAGAGTGGACTTGCCTGTCCCGTTGGGTCCCATGATGGCATGAATATCACCTTGTTTAACTGTCAGGTCAACACCTTTTAGGATTTCCTTATCCTCAATGCTGACATGCAGGTTTTTGATTACCAATTCAGACATGCGATACTCCTGAAGCGATCTTTTTTCACTTACTGCGGAATTATAGCACTCCGAAATGTATATGTCAATATTTATAATAAATATCTAGTATATTGACAAGACGAAACAGGGCTGATATACTTTTCAACATCAAAATGAGGTCATAATGACGAGTACACGCGAACGAATCTTGCAAACCCTCCAGCGTCAGCCGCGAACTACTATCATCGCTTTGGCTGAGGCAGTTGGGATTAATCCCATCTCGGTGCGCCACCATGTGACAAATTTACAAGTCGAGGGTCTGGTAAGCAATGAGGAGGAACGCCATGGGGTCGGGCGTCCTCGCCTGGTTTATTTTCTAACCGAGGCTGGCAACGAACGTTTCCCCACACGTTACCTGCGTCTTACTTCGCGCTTACTGGACCAGTTGAAATCGACCATGCCGGAACCAATGGTCAGCCGGTTGTTTTCACAAATGGCAAGTGACATGGCTGACGATTATTCTGAACAAATGAAGGGATTGAGCATGGAAGAACGGCTCGATCTGACCAGGATTCTGCTTGCTGAAGAAGGTTTTAACGTGGAATGGGAAAAGGCCGGCAACCAATATCAAATCCACGAGATTACCTGCCCCTATTTGCGCATTGGACAGAATCATCCCGAAGTATGTACCGTGGATCAGACCCTCATTTCGAAGATGCTTGCTGTCCCGGCAGAAAAAGTTCAATGCATCCTGAGCGGCGATGCACATTGCACATATGTAGTCCAGGCGGAGGCGTCGACAAAATGAGTCCAGAGACTCCTTCCAACCCCATCCATTGGGATATCCACGATACACACCCTGACCTTGTCCCATCGTTGCGCGAAAAACTGGCTGAAGTGGTCGACCCGGAGATAATGCTGAATGTTCTTCAGCTGGGCCTCGTTCGCAAAGTAAGGATCGAGAACGGGGAGGGGAAACTGTACGTTCTGCTAACCACTCCCTTCTGTCCGTATGGGCCTGCCATGCTTGAAATGATTAAACAAAAAGCGCAGGAAGGGCTGGGGCTGCCCATCATAATCGAATTGGGTTATGAACCTTGGGATTTTTCTCTGATGGAAGATCCTGGTGCCCTGGACTGGGGGATGTACACTTGATTATTACCAAAACCCAACCTTCGCAGGCTGTTTTTAGGCGTTACGGCCATTATTTTATCAGATTCTCATCTTGAGGCAATTTTATCTGTGCTATAATGACCTTGTATGGCTGAATATACTCAAGAAATGTCACCCGAGGAAGAAGCAGAATACCGGAGCGCCCTCCGTAAGCGGCGCTGGATCATGGCAGGCATCCTCCTGGCAGCCGTTGTTGTGCTGGCAGGCATCGTTTTGGCAATCATTGCACTGACGAAAAACCCTGCCATGGCAACCAATGTTCGCGATATCTTCATAATTTTCATGGCGTTTGAGTCGCTCATCATCGGTGCAGCCCTCGTAGTGCTTGTCATCCAGATTGCCAGCTTGATAAACTTACTGCAAAACGAAGTCAAACCCATTTTGCAATCCACCAGCGAGACAGTTAACACGCTGCGCGGTACAACCGAGTTTTTGAGCGAAAATCTGGTTGAACCGGTGATCAAGCTCAATTCTTACTTGGCCGGACTGAGAAAATTTTTCGACCTGTTCGGCATTAAAAAATAAATTCGTCCAAGAACCACCTTATCAAAAAGGAGAGATAATATGTCAGATCATGATGATTTTGGAGCGTTCCTGATTGGTTTCATTGTCGGCGGTGTAGCGGGTGCCGTGGCTGCCCTACTCCTTGCCCCTCAATCCGGCGAAGATACACGCGCCCTCATTAAAGATAAGAGCATTGAATTGCGTGACAAAGCCGCAGAACAGGCCGAAGTGGTTGCTTCCAAGGCAAACGAGTTCGCCGATCAGGCCAAGACCCGTGGACAGGAAGCCTATGACAGTGTCAAGACCCATGGTCAGGAAGCCATCGAGAACGTCAAGAAGACTGTCGCACGCAAGCGTCCAACTACACCCACAACTGAGTAATTTCATCATATTAAGGTTGCAAGGGTTTGACCTCGAAAGGTCAAACCCTTGTTTTGTATTGAGACATTCGGAATTTCATTGTCGGAAATAACTTCATATAGTTACATTTGTTCATTGACAAGAAGAACGGCTATTGTTAAACTCTAGCCGTTAAGGAATTATTTAACGGCTATGCTCCCGATTCAACCCTTGCGGTCTTTTCAACAACTTAAGCTCCTTGCGGATCCTCGCCGGCTTGCCATTTTACGGCAACTGATGGCTGCTCCGGCCTCTTTGACCATGTTGGGCAAAGCCCTAGGCGTCCACCCCGCCTGGGTGCGCCACCATTTAAAGGTGTTGGAAACCACCGGTTTGGTCGAATTAGTTGAGACACGGGTTCAATCCGGTGTTGTGGAAAAGTTCTACCGCGCCCGCGCTGGCGGTCTACTCTTACAGGAACTTATCCTTCCGGAAAACCCGTCCCGCCCGGTGATCATCTTCTCTGGCAGTCATGATCTGGCGGTGGAACTTCTTGCCAACCAGCTCTCTGCACATGTGAATATACTCACTCTTCCGGTTGGCTCACTGGATGGGCTGGTCGCTTTGCGCCAGAACCTGTGCAACCTTTCCGGTGCCCATTTGCTCGATCCAAGCGGCGAATACAACCTGCCCTTTATCCGCCATTTCTTCCCTGACCGGACTATGCAAGTCGTCACACTTGCTCACCGCGAACAGGGGCTCATGCTTGCAGCCGAAAACCCCAAAGCGATCCGTACGCTGGCTGATCTGGCTCGTCCAGATGTCACCTTTATCAACCGTAATCCGGGTTCCGGTACACGCCTCTGGCTCGACCGGCAGTTACAGGTGCAGGGTATCCCCATCGGGAATATTCACGGCTATGAGAATTCCGTCAGTACGCACACTGCAGCTGCGAATCTTGTCCAAACCGGCAAGGCTGATGTGGCTCTCGGTCTACGGGCTGCAGCCAGCCAGTTTGACTTGAACTTCATCCCCCTCTTTCACGAACGTTACGACATAGTTTTTCAGCAGGAACAGAATCCCATGCTTGTTCCGCTTCTTGATACATTGCAAACCAGCGCTTTTCGCCGTGGTGTCGAAGCCCTGACCGGCTATGAAACAATGCATACCGGCGAACAAATACCGATTTAAGGAGGCTACATCATGAAACATACTCGTTTTCCCATTCTCGTCCTGCCGCTGCTTTTCATCCTCTCTTTGGTTGTCTCTGCTTGCGAAGCCAAACCGACCGAGACACCCGTCAGTTCCGAACCGACAGGTACTGTCCTTGCGCTTGTCGGGCCAAATGGCGGCCACGCTCTCTCTATGACCGATCTCAAAGCCCTCCCAGTCACCGAAGGACAGGGAGGTATCAAGAGCAGTACTGGAGCAATAACCATTCCGGAAGATTTCAAAGGTGTGGCGCTAAAGGATTTGGTCGCGTCCTTGGGCGGTACATTTGACGCTTCCATGGGTGTCACGATCACCGCGGAAGATGGCTACAGCATGACCTTCTCCTATGACCAGATCGAGAATGGCGCATTTACCGCCTACGATCCTGCCAATGGCAATGAATTGACCCCGCACGATCCGCTCACCGCCATCATTGCCTATGAGCACAACGGTCAGCCGTTGGATTCCACTTCAGAGGGCACCTTACGGTTGGTGGTTATCAGCGCCAAGAACGACCAGGTTGTTGACGGGCACTGGTCTGTCAAATGGGTGAACAAGATCGAGGTCGCACCAGTTGGGCAGACCTGGACCCTGGATTTATCAGGCGCGATCACTTCCCCTGTCACCCGCGATTCCTTTCAATCCTGCGGCTCGCCCAGTTGTCATGGAACCAGCTGGCAGGATGAAAATGGGCAGAACTGGGTCGGCGTACCCTTGTGGCTCCTGGTGGGCGAAGTGGATGACAGTGACAGCCACACCGAAAATGCCTTTAACCATGCCCTGGCCGATGCAGGTTATACCATCGACGTGGTCGGTGCCGACGGCTATAAAGTCACGTTGAACAGCCAGGACATTAAAGAGAATAATGCCATCCTAGTCGCCTTCATGGTCAACGATGGGGAATTGCCTGAGCAGTATTATCCACTGCGATTGGTTGGCACCGGTTTGGACAAAAACCAGATGGTGGGACAGATTACCCGGATTACCGTAAATGTTCCCTCTGCCTCCACTCCCACCCCCCCCACCGTGGCTGCCGTTCCTGAAAATTCAGGGAGCCTGACCATCACGGGCATGGTGAACCAGGAACTCACTCTCAAAGATGCCGATCTCAGGGCCATGGATATCATCACCATCACGGCGCAAGGCAAAGATGGACCGCAGGATTTCCAGGGTGTTCTTTTGAATCCCATTCTGGATAATGCTGGCATCCAGGCTGGAGCTACGAAACTGACTTTTTCGGCTTCTGACAATTACTCTGCGGATGTTAACCTGTCGGATGTCCGGGATTGTCCCAAGGCTTTGCTTGCCTTCATGGATACCCCAGGATCATACATGATCGTTCTTCCAGATCAGCCCACCAGCACCTGGGTCAAGAATGTGATCCAGATCGAAGTGAAATAAGCTGTGTCTATCTGAAATTAATTCAGCCCGCCAATTCCAGGCAGACTTCTGCCGTTCAATTTTGGGGTTACGCACTCGAAGAGATGTTCTGAGAGGCGAACCAATTCAATCTTCTAAAGGAGAAGAAATATGAAACATAACCGTACCATTCTGATCGTCCTATCTGTTCTTTCGTTGCTGGCCTTCCTGCTCTCCGCTTGTGGCCCAGCAGCAACCCCGGAACTGCCTACCGCGGTCCCACCGACAGCCGTCCCACCGACAGCGGTTCCGCCTACTGCTGTCCCACCGACAGCAACACCTGAACCCGTCTCTCTGACGGTTACCGGTGCGGTCAATACCGAGCTCCAACTCACCGATTCCGCCCTGCATGCCATGAGCGTGGTCACCCTCAATCTCGTGCACCCCAAGAATGGCGCCGCGGATTATACCGGTGTCCGCTTGAACGACATCCTTAATCAGGCTGGTCTTAAGTCGGATGCAGCAACGATTACTCTGACTGCCAGTGACGGTTTTGCCAACACCCTTGACCTCGCCACCGTCCAGGCCTGCACCGATTGTCTGATCGCCTTCGATCCTGCCACTCCTGGCCTCTATAACGCTGCCATGCCTGGTCAATCTGGAAAATCCTGGGTGAACAGCCTGGTTTCCATCACTGTTGTTGCCGCTGAGCCTGTCACCCTGACGGTTTCAGGTCTGGTCAATAACGAACAAAAGCTCACCGATTCCGCCCTGCATGCCATGACCGTGGTCACCCTCAACCTGGTTCACCCCAAGAATGGCGCCACTGATTACACCGGTGTTCGCTTGAATGACATTCTCGGTCAAGCTGGTATTAAAGCCGGTGCAGCCACTGTGACCTTCACTGCCAGCGACGGTTTTACTCACGATGTAGACATTGCCACCGTTCAGGCATGCACCGATTGCCTCGTGGCTTTTGATCCTGCCACTCCTGGCGTTTATAACCTCGCCATGGCCGGTCAGACCTCCGGCAAGGCCTGGATCAATGGGCTGGTATCCATCACTGTGAAATAGTAACAAAGAAAATCGTTATCAAAGGGTGGGCTTCCAGCAAGCCCACCCTTTCCATATCGTTTATACTTGTAATAGTCGGTCAGAGTTTTTCCCACCATGAAACCTTTTCCCTCCATCCTTCTTGCCACTCTCACCTGCCTGGTAATCATGAATGCGGGCTGCACAGGCAGTACTTCCACGGACGCCCTCAACCGTACGCCCCTGGTTGTATTTGCCGCTGGCAGTCTAATAATCCCTTTCAATGACCTGGAAAAAGCGTTCGAGACCAAATACCCGCAGATTGACGTTCAGGCCCAGTACCACGGCAGCATCCAGGTCATCCGCCAGGTCACTGACCTGCATGTTCCGATTGATGTGGTTGCCACCGCCGATGCCTCCCTCGTCCCTATGCTCATGTATACCACCACCGATCTGGATACTGGTCTACCCAATGCGACCTGGGAGATCCGCTTTGCCACCAACCGCCTGGCAATCGCTTACCAGCCCGACAGTAAATACGTCACTGAGATCAACGCCAACAACTGGTACGAGATCCTGTCCCGCCCGGATGTCAGGGTGGGCCTGGCAGATCCGCGTTTCGATGCCGTTGGTTACCGAGCCTTGATGGTCTATGCCCTGGCGCGCGACTATTATCAGCAGCCAACCCTCTTCATGGATATGTTCAAAGGGCAGTTCAGCTTCCCGCTCGGCATCTTTAGCGAAAATAGTCTCACCACCGTCACGGTTCCCCAGGTCATGGAGACAAAAACGGGCTCGCACATTGTCCTGCGTGGTGCCAGCATGGAGTTGATCGCCTTGCTCGAATCCGGTGACCTGGACTACGCCTTTGAATATGAAAGTGTCATCCGCCAGCATGGATTGGGCCTTCTCGAATTGCCGGATTCCCTCAACCTCGGAGAATCAGCCGACCAGCAGAGCTACAGCTCTGTCCAGGTAAATGAAGACGCCCAACGTTTTGCTTCCGTAAAACCTGTATTTCATGGGGAACAGATTGGGTATGGCATCACCATTCCTGGCAGTGCCCCCCATCCCGAGCAGGCCGCTTTGTTCATTGAATTCCTACTCAGTCCTGAAGGTCGCGCCATTATGCAAGCTGACAGTCATCCCATGTTTGAGCCTGCCATCGGTGACAATTACACCAATATCCCGTCTGGATTGCAGGCGGTTTGCTCTCCCGCGGAGACTCCTTGAACCGGAAAAACCTGGCTTTCAACTTGATTTTTTCTTTTGCTGGCGGGTTGCTTGTCCTGTTCGTTGTCCTGCCACTGGTCAGTACGTTGCTCTCGACCACCCCCGCCGCCTTCCTGAGTTCCTTCAGCGACCCGGAAGTGTTGCATTCCATTTTGCTGACCTTCGGCGCAGCCGCGATTGCCACCGCCCTGGCACTGGTTACGGGTGTTCCCTTGGCATACCTGCTGGCACGCCGCAAATTCAACGGCAAGCGGCTCCTTGAAGCCATAATTAACCTGCCGGTGGTCATTCCTCATACCGCTGCAGGGATTGCCCTGTTGTTGGTGTTTGGGCGCCGTGGCCTGCTTGG
>CAIKOL010000166.1 GCA_903829085.1 uncultured Anaerolineales bacterium
CAACGTGCTCACCCCAGAAATGGTCAGGACCATGGCCGACCGGCCCTTTATTTGCGCGATGGCAAACCCGGATCCTGAAATCCGATATGAACTTGCCAAGGAAGCCCGCCCGGATGTCATCGTAGCCACCGGCCGCTCCGACTACCCGAACCAGGTTAATAACGTCCTGGGTGTCCCGTTCATCTTCCGCGGTGCACTGGACGTGCGGGCCAGAGCCATCAATGAAGAGATGAAGTTTGCTGCCTCGCAGTCGCTTTGCAACCTCACCCGTGAGGATGTGCCCGATTATGTGTTGCGTGCCTATGGCGTGGACAGCCTGAAGTTCGGCCCGGAGTATATCATCCCCAAGCCGCTCGATATGCGGGTGATGCTGTGGGAATCCACCGCAGTGGCCCAGGCGGCCATGGATACCGGGGTCGCCCGTAAGAGGATCGACATTGACGAATATCGTTTGCAACTGGCTTTCCGGCAAGGCAAGGGTGCGCGCGTCCGCTATTTCATCATGCACAAAGCACAATCCGCCAAACCAAAGAAACGGATTGCCTTCGGAGAGGGGGAAGATACCAAGATCATCCGCGCGGCTGCCCAAGTCAAGGACGAAGGCATCGGCATCCCGATCCTGATCGGCCGGCCGGAAATCATCCAGCAAAAGATCAAGGAAATGGCACTCGACCTGGACTGCAAAATCGTCAATCCCGACAGCTTTGAGCGATTCGAAGAGTATGTTAAAGCCTTCCACGAACTTCGTTTTCGCAAGGGCATGATCCTTCCAAAAGCCTACAAGCGAGTTCGTGAACCGAACGTGTTCGGCCCGATGATGGTCAAGATGGGCGACGCGGATGCTTATGTGGCAGGTCTAACCTACGAGTACCCGGAAGTCATCAAACCCGCGCTGCAGATCCACCGTACTCGCGAGGGCGCCCGTCTGGTGACCGGTGTATACATCATGATCTTCGAAGACCGGGTCTTCCTGTTTACAGATGCCACGGTCAATATCGAACCTACACCCGAGGATCTGGCCGAGATCGCCTGCCGCGCTGCCGAGTTTGCCAAACAACTCGAGCTCGAACCACGCATCGCCTTCCTATCCTTCTCCAACTTCGGTTCAACCGACCACCCGCTTACTGCCAAGGTACGCAAGGCCGTGGAACTGGTCAAAAAGAACTGCCCAGACCTGGTGGTGGACGGTGAGATGCAAGCGGATACCGCCGTGGTGCCCGAGATCATTGAGCAGCGTTACCCATTCAGCGCGGTCAAGGATGCCAACGTACTGGTCTTCCCGTCGCTCGAATCGGCCAACAGTGCCTATAAACTGCTGGCGCGTCTGGGCAACGCCAAAGCCATAGGTCCGATCCTACTCGGTATGGGTGCGCCCATCCACGTCCTGCAGACCGGCGACGAGGTGGATTCCATCGTCCAGGTGGCCGCTGTGGCTGCCATGGACGCCATGAACCGCAAGTAAATTTACTCTCATGACCCCAACCTCCCGCAGGTTGGTTCTTTGGGAATCGCCGTGGTGATGGGGTGAACTTGGGGGTGTTGGGTGGGC
>CAIKOL010000167.1 GCA_903829085.1 uncultured Anaerolineales bacterium
AAATAGTCCGACAACAAAGCCAAGTGCGGCTGCCACAACAGGTTTCTTCAAGTAGTCAAGGATTTTCATTTAAGACTCCTTTGATTGCTTCGACATGTATAATTATTATACAGAATCTTAGTCAATTAGCCAACACCTATTTTATATACAAACAAGGTATATTTTTGATAATGGAGAAGGATGGTGGGAACTGGGCAGGCACCCTTCCCCCGTTCATCTGGTAAATCCGAATGGAGGGGCTTCTCAAGCGGTCTCCGGGACAATGTCATCCAGCAGGAAGGTTTCTTCGCAAGCCAGACACTGGGCTTCGCGTTTGTTTGCCACCACCAGCATCCCCTTGCACTTCGGGCAGGGTTGGGCCAGAGGACGCTTCCAAGAAGTGAAATCGCAATTAGGATAATTGGCGCAACCGAAGAAAATGCGGCCTCTGCGCGTTTTGCGGGAAACCATATCACCGCCATCCTTCGGGCAAAGCACGCCAATCTTATCCAACCAAGCTTCGGTATGGTGGCATTCCGGGAAACCGGAGCAGGAGATAAACTTGCCATAACGCCCGTACCGGATGACCAACTCCTTGCCGCAATCCGGACAGGCACGCCCGATTGGTTCCGGGCCGGTTTTAACAACAGGCATCTCGGCCTGGGCCTTGGCCACAGAAACCGAGAAGGGCTGATAGAAAGCATCCATTACTTTAACCCAATCCGCCTGGCCCTCGGATATTTTATCGAGGTCATCTTCCATGCGGGCAGTGAAGGTCAGGTCGATGATCTCTGGAAAATACTGTTCCATCAGATCGTTGACCAGAATACCGGTCTCGGTGGGAATGAGGCGCCGATCCAAGCGTTCCACGTAACCACGCTGCTGGATGGTTGAAAGCGTGGGAGCGTAAGTGGATGGACGACCAATTCCATACTCTTCCAGAATCTGTACCAGCGAGGCCTCTGAATAACGCGGCGGTGGCTGGGTAAAGTGCTGTTCAGGGATCAGGTGTACCAGATCCTGTTTCTGACCTTCAGCAATCGAGGCTGGGATACGGACATTCATTTCATCCTCTTCCTCAGATTTCTTATCTTCATCCCTGGCCTCTTCATAAACAATGCGGAATCCAGGGAATTTGACCGCCGAACCAGCAGCCCTGAGAGTGTATGTGTGCTCAGATCCTTTAGCGGTCACATCCACGGAGAGCGTGTCTAACACAGCAGCTTCCATCTGCGAAGCAACGAAACGCTGCCAGATAAGTTGATAGAGTTTGAACATGGCTGGATCGAGGAAGGGCTTCAGCTTCTCGGGATCCCGTAAAACCGAGGATGGGCGGATGGCCTCGTGGGCCTCCTGAGCGCCGGCAACTTTCTTGGTATATTCCGGAGCCTTTTCTGGCAGGAAATCATTCCCATAACGCTGGGCAATATATGCACGCGCCTCATTACGCGCCACTTCGGCAATGTTGGTTGAGTCAGTGCGCATGTAAGTGATGAGACCGGTGGTGCCACCTTCGCCTACATCCAGACCTTCATAAAGCCCCTGGGCAAGCCCCATGGTTCGCTTGGCGGTGAAGCCTAATTTACGGGAAGCATCCTGCTGGAGCGTTGAGGTAATGAATGGAGCCAATGGTTTACGTCGCCTTTCGCCACGTTTTACACGGGAGACAACATAGGTTGCTTTCTCCATATCCTCCAGGAGGGGCTTTACTATTTCTTCATTGCCCAGTTCGGGTTCTTTTTCATCAACCTTCACCAACTTGGTAATGAAAGTTTGTTTTTGACCTTGCGGGCGCAATTCCGCCCCGATAGACCAGTATTCTACGGGGTTGAATGCATCTATCTCGCGTTCCCGTTCGACAATCAACCGTAAAGCCACGGACTGCACGCGTCCGGCCGATAGCCGGCTGCGAACCTTCTCCCACAAGATCGGGCTGATACTGTATCCCACCAGCCGGTCGAGCACACGCCGGGCCTGCTGGGCATTGACCAATTCCATATTAATATCACGGGGGTGCGAGAAAGCCTCGCTGATGGCATTCTCGGTTATTTCGTGAAAGACCACGCGATGAGCCAATTTCGGATCAATTGCTGCGGCCTCCATTAAATGCCAGGAAATAGCTTCACCTTCGCGGTCAGGATCGGTGGCCAGGTAGATCTCAGCGGCTTCTTTTGCAAGTTGTTTGAGTTCCTTGACAACAGCTTTCTTCTCATTTGGAACCCGGTACTTGGGAGCGAAGTTATTCTCCACATCCACTGATAGCTGCGAGCGCAGCAGGTCGCGCACATGTCCAACCGATGCGCGCACGGTGTAACCCTTTCCGAGGAAACGTCCCACCGTTTTTGCCTTGGCCGGGGACTCGACAATGACCAATTTTCCACTGCGCCGTTCAGCTTTTTCCGGCTTGACCAAGCCTGCATGGGCTTCGGTCCTGCCGGCACGATAGAGGGCCGTACCACATACGGCACAGGTACCCCGCGTGACAGGCCCGCCAGCTTTATTGAAGGATGCTTGAGGGTTAACAATTTCCCGCTTGGTTTTGCACTTGATGCAATAGGCTTCCACGAGGCACCTCCTAGAGATAATCTTCCTGCTGCATTTCTTTCAGGTTTGTAATGACCTGACGGACCTGCTGGGTTTGATCCCGGTGGCAGACCAGCAGGGCGTCACCCGAGTCAATCACGATCAAATCATCCACCCCTATTGTAACAATAAGTTTCTTCCCGGACGAATATACAAGCGAGTTATGCGTTTCGATCGGCATGTGTTCACTGTTTACAACCACATTCCCACATTCATCTGGCAGCAGAACATCGAAAAGCGAGTCCCATGAGCCAACGTCGCTCCATTCCAATCCACCAGCCGGCAACACGGCAACATTGGTTGCATGTTCCATAATGCCGTAGTCAATGGTATCCGGCTTAATCCCGGGCCAAATTAAATTGAGAACGCCATTCTGCTGGGGGGTTCCCCAGGCAGATCCAATCTGACCAAGCTCTGCTTTCAGGTCCGGCATCTGGCGTGAAAATTCTTCCAGGATGCGACTCGTTCGCCAGATAAACATGCCGGAATTCCAGGAATGATCACCGCCTGCCAGCATGCTGCGAGCCTGCAGTTGATCCGGTTTTTCGGTGAAACGCAGGACCCGGTAGACAGGGTAATCAAATTTCTCCGGCAGGGATGCATCGCGCTGGATATATCCGTAAC
>CAIKOL010000168.1 GCA_903829085.1 uncultured Anaerolineales bacterium
CCTCGGCCTCACGCGCTACCTGGGTTTCTCGCTGCATCTGACAGCTTCCCGCCCGCCCCAGACTCTCCAAATTCTCTTCGCGTTGGCCGCGCTTGCGTTGTTCGTTTTTCTGCTGGCGCGTTTTATCAGGCCTGGCAAGGCGGTTCTTACCGGTGCGTTCGTTCTTCTCATTTTGTTATTCATCGTCTTGAAGGTCCCGTACTTGGCAACATCAGTCAGTATGGGACTGCGCAGGTTGAACGACCAATCCACCAGCCTGGCCCTTGCCCAGGATTTGCGCTGGCTGGGATTCTCCTACATTGCTTTCCGTTTGCTGCATACCATCCGCGACCGTCAGAGTGGACGACTGCCGGCCGTTTCACTGTCGGAATATATAATCTACATCATATTCTTCCCGGCATTGACCGCAGGTCCGATAGACCGCCTCGAACGGTTTATCGGAGATTTGCGCCGCCCCCTGGCGTTGGAAGCCAGTGATCTGGGCGAAGCGGGAAAACGCCTCATGCTCGGCTTGTTCAAGAAATTTGCCCTTGCTGATGTTTTGGCGATGGTTGCCCTGAATGCGACCAACGCCCTCCAGGTGCGCTCGGCTGGATGGGCCTGGGTGCTGCTTTATATGTATGCATTTCAGATTTATTTCGATTTCTCAGGGTATACCGATATTGCTGTTGGCTTGGGACGGCTGCTTGGCATTAAGCTGCCCGAGAACTTTAACACCCCTTACCTGAAACCCAACCTGACCCAGTTCTGGAACAACTGGCACATGACTCTCACTCAATGGTTCCGTGCCTACTTCTTCAACCCTGTCACGCGTGCCCTTCGTTCAAGGAAGAAGTCCTTGCCCATCCCGGTGATCATACTCATCACCCAGCTTGGGACGATGGTTTTGATCGGCCTTTGGCATGGTGTGACGGTGAATTTCGTAGTCTGGGGACTCTGGCATGGGCTGGGTCTTTTTGTCCACAACCGCTGGTCGCAATTGACCCGGGCTCGTTTTGCCACCCTTTCCTCCCGTTGGCAGGCAGTTTTAAATGGGTTCGGGGTCCTGCTGACTTTCAATTTTGTCGCCCTCGGCTGGGTTTTCTTTGCGTTGCCGGACTTGTCCATCTCAGTTCATTTCTTGAATATTTTATTTGGCTTGGCATAATATGGATTTCCGCTTCTTACGAAACGTACTTATCAAGGGCCTGGTTCTGTTCCTATTGTTCGATCTGGTACTGGCTGGTGTGAACCCGGCTGCACTGGGGAAACTTTCGCTCTATAACCACCTCTTTGCAGGTCGCCAGCGTTTTCCTTTTGGTGAAGATTCATCCCAATCCTACAACCTGAGTCTCTTCAACCTGGATGCCATGTTCGCCTCCCTCGACTTGGCCGCTGGACCGAAACCGGAAAATGAGTACCGGGTCATCATCATTGGTGACTCGTCCACCTGGGGCACTCTTCTTCGACCGGAAGAAACCCTCGCCGGGCAATTGGACGCAGCCGGACTGTCCCTGTGTGGAAAAACGATCCGCGTATACAACCTGGGTTACCCGACCATTTCGCTGACCAAAGATGTGATGGTACTCGATTACGCCTTGCGTTACCAGCCGGATCTCATTATCTGGCCTATAACCTTGGAAGCTTTCCCCGTTGAAAACCAACTCACCTCACCGATTGTTGCCAACAATGCAGTCAGGGTGGCTGATTTGATCGCCCGAGATCACTTGCCGCTCGACCCGCACGATCCCGCCCTTGTTCACCCTGGCTTTTGGGGGAGCACTCTCATCGGTCAGCGGCGCGCCCTGGCGGATTTGTTTCGCTTACAAATGTATGGCGTTTTGTGGTCTGCCACTGGCATCGATCAGACCTATCCCACCGATTATCCACCTGCACAGACCGATTTCAATACCGACATCACGTTCCATGACATGCAGCCGTCAATCCTGGATGCAAATCAACTGGCCTTTGGTGTGCTTGAAGCCGGTTTGCGCATCGCTGGAGCAACCCCGGTGGTTTTGATAAACGAACCGATGCTTGTCAGTGTTGGTGAAAACAGCGATTTGCGGTACAATTTTCTCTACCCGCGTTGGGCTTTTGACCAGTGGCGGGAAATGATGTCAGCGCGGGCTGAGGTGGGCGGTTGGAATTATCATGATTTATGGAACATCATCCCGGCAGGCGAGTTTACCAATAGTGCCATCCACTTGACCCCGGCAGGCGAGTCCATCCTGGCCGGACAGGTGGAGCAAATCACATTGCAGCAGAGCTGTCCATGAAACATTTCCCTTTTATTGTTATGTTGCTTGTTTTTCTCGTTGCTTGTGGCAGTAGTGCGGTTACACCGGTGGCTGAAACGGAAACCACCACACCTATCCCGGATGCGACACCTTTGCCGACGAACACCTTGCAGCCTGGCGAGTTGCCTGTTCCATCCCCAGCTCCAACAGCCACCTTCGGGCCGGATTCCTGGAAGTCCATGCCCATTATCCCCAATGTGTCTGTGTCCATGGTTGAAGTCTATCAGCGCGGGTTGGCGCGTGGTCGCGACCCGAACCGGTTTTCCAAGATCGGCGATTGCCAGAACATTACCACCTATTTCCTGGCTGCATTCGACGATCCCAGCGAGTACCAGCTTGGCCCGGTTTATGCATACCTTCAACCGACTATCAATCACTTTGCGGGTTCCTGGTCGCGTCAGAGCCTGGCTGTCCATGGCGGAATGAATGTTGCAGCCGTTCAGAACCCGTTTTGGACGTTGACGCCCAAACCCGATGAGTGCAACACAGGCGAGACGCCGCTTGCCTGCGAGATTCGCGTCAATAACCCCAGTATTGTCATCATCAGCATGGAAGAATCCTGGTCGGGGGATATTGGCAGATACAATGATTACTTGCGGAAGATAGTTGAGTATGTTCTTTCACAGGATGTGGTACCCATCCTAGCCACGCGCGCAGAGGAGCCTGACCCCTCGGTTAGCATCGACGCCACGGTAGCCCGGATTGCATATGAGTACAATGTCCCTCTTTGGAATTTCTGGGCGGCTGCCTATCCTTTGCCAAATCATGGATTGGACGCCGACGGTTTCCACCTTACCTGGGCTGGTCCATTCTTTGACGACCCTGCCCGCATGGAAATGGCCTGGCCTTGGCGTAATCTGACAGCCCTGCAGGCCATCGACGCTGTTTACCGTACCCTCAATAATAAATAAAGGGTATCCTCTCAATAAAGGTGGGAAAGTGGGTGTTTTGGTAGGCGAAGCCCGCTAAGAACATCCCAACCCCGGATTTTTTGAGAAGATACAATAAAGGATATTACTGTGCGCTGGTTCAAGTCATCACTCATGCTACTAATAATTATTTTGGTCACAGGTTGTAATTTTCCAGGTAGTCTGGCCACTCCTTCTCTTGGCCCAACTGAAACTTTCACTTTGACTCTGGTTCCGCCAACACCGATTCCTCCGACTGCCACGCAGCCCCCGACCCCCACCGCTACTCCCACTAGCACACCTACGCCGGTCTGGCTCTTCCAATCTGGCTCGATCACCTGCCCCATCCTGCTTTATCACCGTATTGCGGAGCCTCCTCAACCAGGTTCCCTGGCTGCGCGCTATTACACTGCTCCCGCAGATTTTGAATGGCAGATGCAGGCTCTTAAAGATTGGGGCTATACAACCATCCCCATTTCACTCCTGGTCGAGGCCATCCTTAATGGCGCCGCTTTGCCCCCCAGGCCGGTTGTGATTTCATTCGACGACGGTTATGAAACTGTCTACGAGAATGCTTATCCGATCATGCAGGCGCAGGGATTTATTGGTGTAATGTATTTGATTGCCAATGCCGTTGGAGCTCAAGACTACATGGATGCCACTCAAATTCAAACCATGACCGCCAGTGGCTGGGAAATTGGAAGTCACAGCATGACTCATCCGCATTTGCCGCTTGTCCACGACCAGCTCAACTATGAGGGGGCGCAATCCAAAAGCCAGCTCGCTTCTGAGATTGGTGTAAAAGTTGAGACGTTTGCCTACCCTTATGGCGAAATCGATTCGTTTGTTGTCGATCAGATCGCTGGATATGGATATAGCGCCGCGGTTGGGCTGGGAACTCAATATGTTAACAGCCTGGATACGCTCTATTACTTAAGCCGCATCGAGGTGCGCAATGGAATTGATCAGGTGGCTTTTGCTGCCCTGCTTCCCTGGTCTAACCAGCCTTAGCGAAGAATACATTTAAGGATTATTCAGGCCATCCGTATATTTGCTATAATCAGTAGTTCACGAAATTACTTGAAGGAGTCCGTTTTGGGGTGTGGGACGGGCATTCGCCCGTCCCACACCCCAAAAACGGGTCTGCTTTCAGCTTTCGTGAAGTACTGATAATCGTGATAAATATTGATCTTGGGTAAACAAAAAAATGACAATTTCGGAGACACAATGACAGATAATATCCTCGAACAATTGACTGCTTATATCGCCTTTGAGTTTCTCAAACAACCCAATCGGAACATCCGGCCGGATGAACCTCTGCTTTCCAGCGGGTTGATCGACTCCTTCCACCTGGTGGACCTTTCCCTGTTTGTTGAGAATACCTTTGGGGTGCGGATTGACGACGCAGAATTAAACGCCTCTTCATTTGATAACTTGAACCAACTGGTTGCTCTCATCCGCTCCCGCCAGTAACATGCCCACTTTCTCTGAACTACTAAAGGAGCATTACGAGCAAGCTCCAGATCAAGTCATTGTAACCTTGCTGCATGCCGGTCAACCCGACCGGCCGGTGACTTATCGGGAGTTGGTTCATGGTGCAGCTGGGTATGTAAATACTTACCTGCAGAACGGTATCCAGCCGGGGGACGTGGTTCTGCTTATCCTCCAGCACGGTGTAGACCTGCTCTATGCATACTACGGGGCTGTTTTGCATGGAGCCATCCCGTCCATCATGCCGTTTCTGACCGAGAAATTGCTCCCTGAACGCTATCGCGCTGATCTGGCTGCGCTGGTGTCCGTTTCTCAGCCGGCTGCCATGGTCACTTATCGGGAATTCGAAGCTGAGGTCCGCGCCGCTCTCAAGCCTGGTGAGGACTCGGTGAAAGCTGTGATCATCAGCGACCAGGTTGATGCTCCGTGCCTGCCCCAGTTCTCATCCTTTGGCGGCTTTGGTCGCCAGCCGCAGGATATCGCCCTGCTCCAGCATTCTTCCGGCACCACCGGGCTGCAGAAAGGCGTGGCCCTGTCGCACCAGGCGGTGATCAACCAGCTGGACAACTACAGTCGGGCTATCCATTTGAGCAGCGACGATGTTTTTGTCTCCTGGCTGCCCCTGTATCACGACATGGGCCTGATCGCCTGCTGGCTGATGCCCATCCTGATGGGATACCCGCTGGTTCTTATGTCGCCTTTCGACTGGATCCGGGCACCTTATCGACTGTTGCAGGCAATTTCGAATTATCAGGGGACCCTTTCCTGGTTGCCAAATTTTGCCTACAATTTCTGCGCCCAGAAGGTTCGCGATCGCGACCTGGAAGGTGTGGATCTTTCCACCTGGCGCATTATCTCGAATTGTTCCGAGCCGATGCGTTGGGAAAGTCACCAGGCCTTCTACGAACGCTTCCGCAGCCTGGGCTTGCGTTCCGAAACCCTGTGTACCTGCTACGCCATGGCTGAGAATGTCTTTGCTGTCACTCAGGGGGGGGTGGATGCTCCTGTGGTTTACGAAGATATTGACCGCGAGGCGCTCCAGACTACGAAGGTGGCGCAATTGGCATTAACAAGTCAGAATGTGGTACGTATGCTGGGAACAGGGAAAGCCATCCAGAATACGCAGATTCGTATTCTAAACACAAAAGGTCACCTCCTGCCTGATCGTCATGTGGGTGAAGTTGCCATCCACAGCGACTGCATGTTGACTGGTTATTATCACCGTCCGGATGCCACCGAAAAAGCGTTTGTAAACGGCTGGTACTTGACGGGTGATTTCGGCTATCTCGTGGAAGGTGAACTCTACATCACGGGCCGCAAGAAAGACCTGATCATCGTGGGCGGAAAGAATATCTACCCACAAGACCTGGAACTGCTGGCTTACCAGGTTCCCGGTGTGCATCCTGGTCGCGCCTCGGCTTTTGGTGTCTTCAATGAGGCCACTGGTACCGAGGATGTTGTCATCGTGGCTGAAGTGGACAGCCATGATCCGGACGAACAGCAGAAGATTGCCGATTCCATCCGTGCCGCTGTGACGCGTGGATCTGCGGTGGCATTGCGTTATGTTCATCTTGTCAGGCACCCCTGGTTGGTCAAGACCTCCAGCGGCAAGACCGCCCGCTCTGCCAATAAGGAAAAGTTCTTGGCGGAAATGCAGGCGAAGGGACAGATATACTAGGGGTTGTAATTTCTCACAAAAGGGGGAAAGTGGGGTGTTTTTGGCGGGCGAAGCCCGCCGAAAACACCCCACACCCCGGATCTTTGAGAAGATGCCAGGAATTTTATTTTGTGCGAAGGAAATTCCTGGCTAATCATCCATAAGGATTCCCCCTGATGCTGTTCTTCCCCAGTACCTGGTACTAAAAAACCTGACTGTTCTTTTGAACCAGTCAGGTTTTACCTTTTATTGGGATTGGACTACCCGGGTGTGATGCGGTGCTCAAGCGTGCGGTTGAAGATATCTTCCTGCTCTTCCTTGAGGTTGCGCTTTGACTTTCTGCCCTTTGCAGAGCCTTTCTTATCGTCTGCGCGTACTTGCGCTTTCTGGAAGGCCATCTGGAAAGCTGTCAGTTCGGGTTCCTTGGATTCAGGTTCCTCAAAGAACTCTTCTTGTTTCTTGCCCTTCTTGGGGTTGCGTCCCTTGCGAGGTTGCTCGGCTGTCATGACCTCGGCTACCACTTCTTCTGGTTTTGGCATGGCAGCCTTGATGCTCAGGCGGATCTGCTTCTTGCGGCGATCCACATCCAGGATCTTGGCTTCAACTTCATCGCCCTCTTTTAAAACCTCGGACGGGTTCTTGACGTAGTCATGCGAGATTTCGCTGACATGTACCAATCCGGGACGCTCGGCGCCGATTTCAACGAACGCGCCGTATGCCTCAAGCCGCGATACTTTGCCTTTCACGACCATATCCGGCTTTAACTCGCGCCATTCCAGGGTTAAAGGTTCGATCATGGTCAATTCCACGCGATCATCGTGCACGCGGCGTACCCAAACGGATACTTCCTGACCGACCTGGACAATTTCTTCAACCCGGTTAACCGGGTCTTTCTGCAATTGTGAGATGTGAATGACGCCGGGTACTTTTTGCCCGATGTCTACGATGACCCCCGCAATGGTTGTTTTAATGACTTTGCCTGTCAGACGTACCTTGGGTTGCAGCGCGCTTTCCGGCGCCGCGTTTATTGTTTCCATATCTACTCCAGTGATTTCTTGATTTGAGCCGAAGGCGGATTATACCTGCTTCGGGGGGAACCGTCAATAAAATTCTGCTTAATTTCACAAATTGGAGACGATCAATTCTCATCCTATACTGAAACAGAGGTCTTGCAAGTCAGGTTTTTAGCCCGACAAAACAGGAGTACTCAGGTTGCTTTTACACGAAGGCGATAGCATCTTGCTTCTTTCTGGCTCGAATCCCCTTACAAATCTGTGTCTCCGCCTCTTGATATTATTTTCCCATACCTCAATAGCCTCTAAAAACCAAAAAAGGGCCAGACGCAACCCTGACCCTTTCTCGTTTGATAAACCTTTTCTTTTCTTCCTACATTCCGGCCATGAACGCCAATCCGATCGTACCCGGGCCGGCATGCGTGCCAATTACCGGTGAAACGGATGCAAAGACTGTCTCAATAGGCTGAATCTGCAGCACAGCCGCGTCCAGAGTGGCGTGCGCCTCCACCTCTGCGTTGGCATGCAGCGTCGCCAGGCGCACCGGCGTCCGGCCTGAGACGTGCTTGGTGACCAGGTCGATCATCCGTTCAATGGCCTTTCCTTTGGCGCGGATTTTTTCCACCGATTCGATCCGTCCATCCCGCAGTTCAAGGATCGGTTTGATATTCAGTGCCGATCCCAGCAGAGCCTGCGCACCACCGATGCGGCCTCCACGGCGCAGGAATTCCAATGTATCCACCACAAAATAAACACCGGTATGCTCGCGAGCCTTTTCAGCCAGCTTTTTGCATTCGGCCAGGCTGGCTCCGTTCTGGGCTGCCCGGGCAGCAGTCAGCACATGGAAACCCATCGCCATCGCGGTCGAAGTGGAGTCAACAATGGATATTCTGTCGGCAGCTTTTGGCAGCATTTCACGCGCTTGCGTGGCAGATTGCATCGTACCTGAAAGCTTTTCTGAAATAAAAATGCCAAGCACGTCAAACCCGTTATCGAGCAGTTTCTCGAAGGCGGCTTTCATATCAACGATGGCCACCTGCGAAGTGGTCGGCATCACCTTGGCAGTTTCAAGCCGTTTGTAGAATTCGTCTGGCATGATGTCTACACCATCCCGGAAAGTCTCTTCTCCCCAGATCAATACCTGGGGGGCGACGGTTATGTTGTGTGCATTTAAAAGCGCATCCGGGATGTAAGCCGTGCTATCGGTAATAACTGCCACTTTTGACATTTTTTCTCCTTGGACAGGGGATTTACATACAACTTGTCTTCCGGGTTATATAACCCTGAAGATTCCTGTTAGACACGCTTTTCCTTGACCATCTGTCTGTTATCGGCTAGAATCTGTCCGCCTTCGGGCAATTGCTTTTTAATGAAGCGATACATCACCTCAATAAACTGGGGGTGGGGTGCATGCCTGCGGCGTTGCTGAAAGCATACATCCACTTTCTTCTTCACTTATTGATCGGGCACAAAGAGATAACGTGTTTGAGACGCTGACTGGAAGACTTACCCAGCTTTTTGATGGATTGCGGAAACGCGGCAAACTTTCCGAAGCCGATGTGGATGTTGCCATGCGGGAAGTCCGCCTGGCTTTGCTGGAAGCCGACGTGCATTACACCGTTGTTAAAGACTTCGTTGCCCGTGTGCGCCTGCGCGCAGTTGGGTCGGAAGTTTCCAAGGCTCTCAACCCGGGTCAACAGGTCGTTAAAATTGTCAACGAGGAACTGGTCGCCACCCTTGGCGAACCCGCTCCGCTTAACCTTTCTGGTGAGAAACCGCACATGCTGATGCTGGTCGGTTTGCAGGGTTCGGGCAAAACCACTGCTGCCGGAAAACTGGCGAACTTCTTGCGCGGGCGTGGCGAACGCGTCTTGCTTGTGGCTGGAGACCCATACCGCCCGGCTGCTGCCGAGCAGTTGCAGACTCTGGGACAACAGCTTGATGTTCCAGTTTTTTTTGAGACCGGTGTCAAACCCCCCGAGCTGGCGAAGCGTGCCTTCCAAAAAGCGAAAAATGGCGGTTATTCCGTCGTTATTGTGGATACAGCCGGCCGTTCCCAACTGGATGAAACCCTGATGGGTGAACTTCAGGCCATTGTCAAGAATGTAACCCCCGCTGAAATCCTGCTCGTGGTGGATTCAATGATCGGTCAGGAAGCCCTGCATGTTGCTGAAGGTTTCCGGGATGCCGTCCCGCTTACTGGCCTCATCATGACCAAAATGGATGGCGACTCGCGTGGTGGCGCGGCGATCTCCATTCGTTCGGTGACCGGTGTTCCGATCAAGTTTATCGGGACCGGTGAAAAACTGGACGCGTTGGAAGCTTTTCAGCCCGAACGCCTGGCTTCCCGCATCCTGGGCATGGGAGATGTTCTCGGCCTGATCGAAAAGGCAGAGGCGGCCTTCGATGAAAAACAGGCCCAGAGGCAGGCTGAACGTCTCGCCAAAGGTGAATTCACTCTGGAAGACCTGGTGGAAATGCTGCGCTCGTCAAAAAAGATGGGCCCGATGAGCCAGATGGTGGATATGCTCCC
>CAIKOL010000169.1 GCA_903829085.1 uncultured Anaerolineales bacterium
GCAGGTCATCCACAGGCCGCGGGCGAGGGCATAGTCCGACACCAAGGCAAAGGGAAAATAAAAGAGTTCGACCGGGAATGGAACACTCAAGCGGAGCGGGTCCTGGCCCTCGACAGCCATGCTCCCGTAATAGATCAATTGGGCACGCTGGGTGGCAGGCTCACTATAGGGACTGTTCCCATACTGGAGGAAGGTGCGCGCCGCCAACCAGGGGACGAAGAAGTCCTTCTCGCCGGGATGGTCACCGGCATAGTGCGCGTTGCCCCACATCAACCCGCCAAGGATGGCGATGGCGAGGAAGACCAGGAAGACGGTGGTAAGGATGGTGAGGGTGCGGGACATGGCAGAAGAATTCTACCTTACAATGACAGGCGGGGCAACCGAAGATTAGACCCCTTGAAGAGACAGGTAGGCTGCCGGATCAGGAAGAACCAGGAGCAAAATTGCGTCTATCCTCCTGGCAAGCGGCGGTACACCAGGTCACCTATCCAGAGATACCGGAATTCCCGCCCCTGATAGACTTGGTAGGCTGCATAGAGCGAATAGATCATACCTGCACCCATGATCGCAAAGCCTCCGAAGAAAACCAGGATCATCAAAGGCACTGCCACAATCGTCCCAAAACCGACCGTAAGGAAACTGAAGGCAAAACCCAACACCCAGACGACCGTCACAACCAGCACCGTGAGGATCAATGTGGCTGCCTGGAAAACCAATGATTGGAGACCGTGGAAACCCACCCAGGCAGACTTCTCTTTACGGATGAGCCAGATTACCAGCGCGGCGATCACCCCACCAATACCACCTGCCAGGTTCAAAAGGGCACACCCGTGGGCGAAGGCTGCCCAGGTGCGTTCATCGGAAGAGTGAGGTGAGACGAATGGGGTATTCGAAGGTTGGGCGGACATAGTAGATCTCCTATTGAATGGTGTCTGTTTAGAATCACGAATGGAAGAACCCTTAAAGGCGATCTGATTGCAAGGCTTAATGGATTATACAAGACAATATAAATGACAGCAACGAACCAAATAGGGTCGGAATATGCTATAATCACTCCAATCTGAGGCAAGAATGAAACAAATGCATTTCGCCAACAATCCCAATACCAATAATAACCGGCCTCCAGCCGTTGGGCGAAGCTTGCACAGATAAGGAAATTACTCAATTCCCCTATCGCCCGACGCAATTGCGGAGGGCGATTTTTTATTCTCTTACTCTCACAAAGGAGCCCCCATGAAAAACCTACTTATTCCACCAGACTATCACCCCAGCCTGGATGTGAACCAAACCGAGAAAGCCATCAAGGTGATCAAGGATTTCTTTGAAGCTAACCTGGCAGCAGAACTCCGTTTGAGCCGTGTGACCGCGCCATTATTCGTGCTGCGCGGGACCGGAATCAATGACGACCTGAACGGGGTCGAAACTCCAGTCGCCTTCCCCATCGCGGATATGAATGGAATTACCGCAGAGATCGTGCAATCCCTGGCCAAGTGGAAACGCATGATGCTCGCAGATTATGGCATCCAGCATGGGTATGGCCTGTACACCGATATGAACGCCATCCGCCCAAGTGAACAATTGGATAACCTGCATTCACTCTACGTGGATCAATGGGACTGGGAAAGGGTCATCCACCCGGGAGAACGAACAGTCTCTTTTCTGAAGGAAATCGTACGCAAGATATATGCAGTCATCAAACGCACCGAATTCCACCTTGGCGACCGTTACCCGTTCATCAAGCCCGAATTGCCTGACGAGATAACTTTCATCCACGCTGAAGAACTGCAGCAAAAATATCCCGAGCTGAACCCCCGGCAGCGCGAGGAAGAGTTTGTTCGCCAGAATCGGGCAGTGTTTATTATCGGAATCGGCGCCCCCCTGGCAGACGGCATCCCGCATGACGGGCGTGCGCCAGATTATGACGATTGGATCACCGATACCAGCCACGGTTTACGAGGCCTGAACGGAGATATCATCGTCTGGAACAATACGCTGAATCGCTCCTTTGAGCTCTCTTCCATGGGAATTCGTGTGGATGGTGAAGCGTTGCTGAGGCAGTTGGAGATGACCGGCACCACGGCCCGCAAGGAACTTTTATTTCACCGGCGACTGTTGAATGGAGAGCTACCGCTTTCAATCGGCGGCGGGATCGGGCAATCCCGTCTGTGCATGTATTTCCTGCGCAAAGCCCACATCGGGGAGGTCCAGGTGGGTATCTGGCCGACGGAGATGATCACAGCGTGCCGGGAAAACAACATTTTCCTGCTGTGAATCGGTAAATATTCTATGCTATAATACCGCCAACCTGAGGCAAGAATGACCCAGATCCGCTTCGCCAACAACGATCAGAACGATAATGATAACCGGCCTCCGGCCGTTGGGCGAAGCATGCAAGGTTAGGGAACTCTCGAAACAACCCCATCGCCCAACGCAATTGCGGAGGGCGATTTATTTTATAAATACTCACCACAGAGCTCACAGGGAAAAACTCCTAAGGTCCCCTGGCTCCTTATGGTGATAATTAAGGAGGCGTTCATGTACAAAACTCATACTTGCGGTGAACTACGCGCCAGCCATGCCGGGCAGACTGTTACGCTGGCCGGGTGGGTGCACAACTTCCGCACCTTTGGTGGAGTGGTATTCCTGGTGCTGCGCGACCGCTTTGGCATTACCCAAATAGTGACGAATCCGGACCAGTTCCCGGAAGCGGCCAAAGCAGTGGAAGGGCTGAAAAACGAATGGGTGGTGCAGGTGACCGGTCTGGTGCGGATGCGCCCGGCAGACCAGTTCAATCCCAAAATGCCGACCGGCGAGGTCGAACTGGTGGCGCACGAAGTAACCGTGTTGAACCAGGCCAAAGTCTTGCCGTTTGTGGTCAGCCGGGACGACGAGACCGTTGATGAGAACCTGCGGCTCAAGTACCGTTACCTGGACCTGCGGCGGGAGAGGATGAAACGCAACCTGATCCTGCGCCACGAGGTGGTGTTGTTCATGCGCAAGTATTTGTCGGAACGCGGTTTCATCGAGGTGGAGACACCCATGCTGTTCAAGACCACACCCGAAGGGGCACGCGATTACCTGGTGCCGTCGCGCGTCTACCCGGGCCAGTTCTACGCCCTACCTCAAAGCCCCCAGCAGCTAAAACAGTTATTGATGGTGGCGGGGTTCGAGCGTTACTTCCAGATCGCGCGCTGCTTCCGGGATGAAGACCTGCGCGGCGATCGCCAACCGGAGTTTACCCAGCTCGACCTAGAAATGTCCTTCGTCCACCGCGATGATGTCCTCGAAATGGTAGAGGGTCTCATCACCGCCATGCTGCCGGAAGTAGCTCCTCAAAAGAAGCTGCTGGCCTCCCCCTGGCCGCGCCTGACCTATGCTGAGGCGATTGAACGCTTCGGCACCGATAAACCCGACCTGCGCTTCGGCATGGAATTATATAACGTTGGCCAGATCCTCGAGAAGAGCGAGTTTATCGTCTTCCAATCGGCGCTCAAATCGGGCGGAATGATCAAGTGCATGGTCGCGCCGGGCTGTGCAGGCTTCACCCGCAAGCAAATTGACGACCTGACCGCTACCGCCAGGGACTTGGGGGCGAAGGGACTGGTCACGCTGGCGCTGACAGCAGAGGGTCCAAAAGGCTCCGGGGCCAAGTTCATCGGCGAGGTAGAAATCGCAACCCTATCCAAGATCAGCGGGGCAACCACCGGGGACCTGCTCCTGTTCGTTGCCGACAATCCGAAGACGGTTCACAAAGTGTTGGGCGCGCTGCGAACCTGGTTCCGGGACGCGCTTCATCTGGTTGACCCAAACGTGATGGGATTTGCGTTCGTGCTGGATTTCCCGATGTTCGAGTGGAACGAGGAGTTCAAGAAATGGGATGCCGCACACCATCCATTCACCATGCCGCGCATGGAACATCTCGACCGGTTCGATAGCGACCCGGCCTCCATCCTTTCGGATGCCTACGACATGGTCTGCAACGGTTACGAAATGGCTTCCGGCTCGATCCGCATCCACCGGCGCGATATCCAGTCCAAGGTGTTCAGCCTGCTCGGAATCGAAGAAGAGGAAGCCCAGTTCAAGTTCGGACACATGCTGGAGGCTTTTGAATACGGAGCGCCACCGCACGGCGGGATAGCTCCCGGAATTGACCGGCTGGTGATGCTGCTGGCGGACGAGCCCAATATCCGCGAGGTGATCGCCTTCCCGAAGAACCAGGCGGCCAGGGATGTGATGGCGGATGCCCCGTCGTACCCGGACGAGAGGCAATTGAAGGAATTACATTTAGTCATCAAAGAGTAGAGAGTCGAGAAAAGAGAACAGGGAGCAGTCAATTCTCTCTTCTCTCGAGAAGGAGCAAAAATATGGCAATCATCAGAGTTGAGAATATATCGAAATTCGTTGGCCAGGAAGTCACGGTCCAGGGCTGGGTTTACAGCCGAACGGACAAAGGGAAGCTGGTATTCCTGCTCGTGCGGGATGGATCGGGTTTCGTACAGTGCGTGGCATTCAAAGGCGATCTGCCCGAGGCGCTTTTTGACCAGCTCACCCGCCTGCCGCAGGAATCATCGGTCATCATCAGCGGAACGGTGCGCGAGGATAAACGGGCACCCGGCATCCCCAGCGGGTATGAGGTGGGCGTCAAAGAGATCAAGATCATCCAGAGCGCAGCGGAGGATTACCCGATGGCGCTCAAGGAGCACGGGGTAGACTTTGCGCTTGACAACCGGCACCTGTGGATCCGCATGCCCAGCCAGTGGGCCATCCTGCGCATCCGTGGGACGGTCATCTCGGCCATCCGCGAATGGTTCGAACTGAACGGCTTCATCAACATGGATACGCCCATCCTGACCCCGGCTGCGGTCGAAGGCACCACCACCCTGTTCGAGACTGAATATTTCGACGAGGGCAAAGCCTACCTGAGCCAATCAGGCCAGCTTTATAACGAAGCGAACATCATGGCCTTTGGCAAGGTGTACTGCTTTGGGCCTACCTTCCGGGCCGAAAAATCCAAGACCCGCCGCCACCTGACCGAGTTCTGGATGGTGGAACCGGAGATCGCCTTCTGCGACCTGGACGGCTTGATGGAGATCGAAGAACAGTTCGTGACCCATATCGTCAAGCGCGTCCTGCGGGAACGGGGGCCCGAGTTGAAATCGCTGGGCCGCGACCTGGCGAAGCTGGAAGTCATCCAGGCGCCTTTCCCGCGCATTTCGTACGACGAGGCTGGCAAGATCATCCAGGAACTCTACGAAAAAGAGACCGACCCGGAAAAGAAGGAATTGCTCAAGTTCGAATGGGGCATGGATTTCGGCGCGCCGCACGAGACAGTCCTGACCAACCTCTACGAGAAGCCGGTCTTCGTCTACGGCTACCCAACGCAGGTGAAAGCTTTCTACATGGAACCCTGGCCGGGCCGCCCGGAAGTATGCAAGAGCGTGGACCTGCTCGCCCCGGAAGGCTGCGGCGAGATCATCGGCGGTTCTGAGCGCATGTCGAGCCCCGAGCTGCTGCTGCAGCGCATCCACGAGCACCAGCTCCCGGAGGCAGCCTATAAATGGTACCTGGATCTGCGCCGGTACGGCTCGGTGCCCCACTCAGGTTTCGGGATGGGAGTGGAAAGGACAGTGGCCTGGATCTGCGGCATCGAGCATATCCGCGAGGCGATCGCCTTCCCCCGCATGATCAAGCGGGTGTATCCCTAGAATTGAACAGCCTGGCATTCTGAAAATGCCGGGCTGTTTTTTTGCGTTTCCAATGTCTCCGTACAGGTGTTTACCCTATATAATCGCCGGAAACAAGAACCAGCTTGAC
>CAIKOL010000170.1 GCA_903829085.1 uncultured Anaerolineales bacterium
AGCACTGCTGGATACGCTGCAAAACAAATAATCAACAACCGGAGCAGATGAATTATCTGCTCCGGTTGTTTTATGGTTCGATCAATTTCTCAAGATAAGCCATCTCTTCAGCTTCAGTCGTTATTTCCCCGTCCAGCCAGGCGTTACGAATAAGCGTAAGAATTTTCCGGTATCTGGGTCCTGCAGGCAAGCCGCGCGTTATCAAGTCGTCACCTGTCGTCCGGGGTTTGATATGCCGCCAGGTCGCGAGGTAGGCACGCAACTCCTGCCGCGCCGGGCAGGACGGCAGGGCCAGGGAGACCGCCTGGACTGCATCGAGCGGAATCTTATCCAGGAATGCGGCAATTTGACTGGGGCTCTTTCCGGCGAGAGAATCCACTTGCTCAAAAAGAACCGAAGCAGCCAATAAAAGTTCCCGTAAACCAGACTCAAAATGCAGGCGTTTTTCGATACCCTTCAAGGCCACACGCGGAACATCCATCAGCCAGAACGCCCAACCGAGGGCGATGCGGGAGGGCGGGCACTCAAGGGTCTGGGCAGCAGCCATACCGGCCTCAAAACGTGCCTGGGCAGCCTGGGTCCATTGCAGGTCAGGATGTGCAGCGGCGAGCAGCTCCAACTCTCCCAGCCGATTCAATATGTATGCAGCATTCCCTTCCGCCAGGATCAGATCCAATTCATGGCGGAGGCGTTCGGCAGAGAGCAATGGGATCAAAGGGCGGGCGCCCGGGATGAGTGCCAGCGTCTCAGGGGTGATCTGGAAGGTATACCGTTGTTCATAGCGTACCAGGCGGAACAAGCGGGTCGGGTCATCCTCGAAAGAAGCGGGGTGCAAGACACGCAGCAGACCGGTTTGCAGATCTTTCACTCCTCCCAGCTCGTCGCGCAATTCACCAAAGTGCTCTCCATCCAACCGCAAGGCCAGGGTATTGATGGTGAAGTCACGGCGGCGCAGGTCATCGGACAGGTTGCTCCGGCGAACAGTTGGCAGGGCCGCGGGGTGTTCATACGTTTCAGAACGGGCAGAAATGAGGTCCAACGTCTGCAGGGACGCAGATGGCAAGCTGCCTGGTTGACGAGAGAAACCATGTGAACTCGCGAAGGTGCTGCCATTCAGGGTCCAAACAGCCGTCCCAAAATGAGCATGGCTGGCAACTTTTCCACCATATTTTCCGGTCAGAAAGCGTGCAAATGAAATTGCATTCCCCTCCACAACCAGGTCAAAATCCAGGCCGGGCTGACCCAGCAGCAGATCACGCACGAAACCGCCCACGATGTAGAGCGGCAAGCTGCGCGCAGCTGCCTCTTCCGCAATAAGACGCAGTAAAGCTCCTTCATCGGGCATCAGAGCTTGCAGCAGTCGGGTTGACAGGTTGGGTTCGATTGGGTGGGAAAAGGTCATGGCAGCCTCCCGGAAATCAATATAATTGTAGCATATGGACGGGCCTATGCTTATCACCATTAAGGAGATCGATTCACTCGGACAACGCCTGTTGGAGCGAAAGCCGAACGCCGTTGTCCGCCAGCGCATTCTGCGGGCTGTGCTACGCCTGCCATCCGGGTGTGAGCCTATCGGATGATTGGCGGAAAGCGGAGAATCGGTCATT
This sequence comes from uncultured Anaerolineales bacterium, assembly GCA_903829085.1. Classification (GTDB taxonomy): domain Bacteria; phylum Chloroflexota; class Anaerolineae; order Anaerolineales; family Villigracilaceae; genus UBA877. The sequence continues at coordinate 1,608 of CAIKOL010000170.1, forward strand.
GGATCATTCAACACGGGTACTGACTTTATTGAGCTATATGCTCTGCAAATAGGGTCAGGAATTTCTTCCCAGTCTTTCATAATCAGGTATAATCTGCGCCATGAAGTTGAACCCGCTCCCGGCCCCTGCAACTTGAAACCCATCCAAGTCTGGTTAGGTTCAGTTCGTCCTGCACACCGGCGGCTCCCAGACTTGAGGAGCCGTTTTTTTGTTTGAAGAGCAGGCTTTCGTTGATTATCATTTGTTATTCGTGACTTGAAAACGGGTAACAACTTACGGTTTTCAAATTACGAATTATGATGAATTATGGAACTCAAAGACCTGACCGAAAAGATGCACGATTTTGTTCGCTCGAAAGGCTGGTACGAGCCGGACAGCAAACGCCCGCAAACGCTGCGCAACCTGGCCATTTCGCTCTCATTGGAAGCCAACGAAGTGCTGGAACATTTCCAGTGGCAGGGTGAATTGAAAGACAGGGATGAACTTGCCGGCGAGCTGGCCGACGTAACCTTATACCTTCTGCAACTGGCCTCGGTTTCCGGGATTGACCTGGAACAGGCAGTTTTAAAAAAGCTGGAAATTAATGCCTCCCGAACATGGGATGTGGAGTCTGACAACTCCAGTCGTCCGACTCCAGGAAAAAGTTAATTCTTTTCTCCGAAGTCTGGAGACTTCAGACTCTGGGAATCATTTTATGAATATCACAGTTTTCGGCGGTTCCAACCCTCAACCCGGTTCCCCCGCTTATCGGGAAGCCTATGAACTCGGCAGCCTGCTTGCCCGGGCCGGGCACACCGTCCTTACCGGCGGGTATATCGGCACGATGGAAGCTGTCTCCAAAGGCGCAAACGAAGCCGGTGGGCATGTCATCGGCGTGACCTGCGCAGATATCGAAGCCTGGCGGGCGGTCAAGCCAAATGCATGGGTGCAGGAGGAACGCCGCTTCACCACCCTGCAGGAGCGCCTGAACGAACTAGTCTTGGGCTGTGACGCAGCCATCGCTCTCCCGGGTGGTCCCGGCACCCTGACCGAGGTCGCATTAACCTGGAACCTGATGATCGTTCATTCCATCCCCGCCAAACCGCTGATCCTCATCGGGGCAGCCTGGAGGGCTGTGATGGAATCGTTTTACAATTCGTTCGAAGTGTATATCCCTCAATCCCAGCGCGAGCTGCTTACCTTTGCGCCGGATGTCACATCTGCAGTTTCACTCCTCTCTGTTCGTTAATCCCTGATATCGAGGTACCAATGTCTGACGAAAAACTCACCCCCCGTAATGTTGACTTCTCTGAATGGTATAACCAGATCGTTCAGCGCGCTGAAATGGCAGACTATGCCCCGGTGCGCGGTTGCATGGTCGTGCGCCCGTACGGATGGGCACTTTGGGAAAACATCCAGCAGGCTCTTGACAAACGCTTCAAGGATACCGGACACGTCAACGCGGCTTTCCCGCTCCTGATCCCCATGTCCTTCCTTGAAAAGGAGAAGGAACATGTGGAAGGTTTCTCGCCCGAACTGGCCGTGGTGACCATCGGCGGCGGCGAGAAGCTGGAAGAACCGCTGGTGGTGCGCCCCACCTCCGAGACCATCATCGGTTACATGTATTCAAAGTGGATCAAGTCGTACCGCGACCTGCCGGTGCTGATCAACCAGTGGGGAAACGTGGTGCGCTGGGAACTGCGCACACGCCTGTTCCTGCGCACCCTGGAGTTCTACTGGCAGGAGGGCCACACCGCCCACGCCAGCGAGCAGGAAGCGCGTGAAGAGACTATGCGCATGCTGGATGTATACGCAGACTTCGCCATCAACGAGGGCGCTGTCCCGGTCATTCGAGGCGCCAAGTCACAGGCTGAGAAATTTGCCGGAGCAAACCTGTCCGCCTCCATCGAAGCCATGATGGGCGATACGCGCGCTCTGCAGGCCGGTACCTCACACTTCCTCGGCCAGAACTTCGCCAAGGCTTTCAATATCCAGTTCCTCGATGAAAACAATACCCAGCAATATGTGTGGACCACCTCCTGGGGTCTGAGCACCCGCTTCATCGGTGCCATCATCATGACCCACGGCGATGACCAGGGGTTGATCCTCCCACCCCGCCTGGCTCCCATCCAGGCTGTCATCGTTCCAATCTTCAAAACGGATGCAGAGACAGCCGTTGTCATGGAGACAGTCCGGCGAGTCGAAGGCGAACTCAAAGCTGCCGGGGTGCGTGTCAAGGTGGATGACCGAACCGAGGTCACTCCCGGTTTCAAATTCAACGACTGGGAAATGCGCGGGGTGCCCCTGCGCATCGAGATCGGCCCCAAGGATATTCAAAAAGGGTCCGTCGCCCTGGCACGCCGTGACCGTCCTGGCCGGGAGGGTAAATCCTTCGTCCCGCAAGCCGGGCTGGCCTCGGCAGTTGCTGACCTGTTGGTGGATATCCAGAAATCCATGCTCGAACGCGCCACTGCCTTCCGCGATAGCCATATCTTCGAGCCAAAAGATTATGCTGAACTTACCCAGGTGGTACAGAATGGCTGGGCCTATTCCTACTGGTGCGAGTCTGCCGAGTGCGAGACAAAGGTGAAAGAAGATACCAAGGCCACCACCCGCTGTATTCCACTTGAACAGGCAGAGGAGCGCGGCAAGTGCATCGTGTGCGGGAAAGATGCGAAGCACAAGGTCTATTTCGCCCGGGCGTATTGATGGTTTGGATATATTCTTAAGAACAAAGCCATAGCCCAGGCCAGGCACGCTCAAATAAATTACATCCATCACTACCCTTCCAGGCTCATTCGCTCTACACTAGGGCGTATGAGCCTTTTTTCGCATAAGAAACAGACTGTTGACCAAAACACCCATCTCAGCCAGTCCTCCCCCGTTGAGAAGATCCGCGTCGGCTGCCCGGCGCACAACTGCGGCGGGCGCTGCCTGTTGATTGCCCACATCCAGGATGGCCGGATCATCCGCCTCGACACCGACGACCGTCCGGATACACTGGCTGCACCCCAACTGCGCGCCTGTGTGCGCGGCCGGGCTTATCTGCGCCGTCAATATCATCCCGACCGGTTGCTGAAGCCGCTCAAACGGGTTGGCAGGCGCGGAGACGGACAGTTTATCTCGATTTCGTGGGACGAGGCGCTCGACACCGTCGCAGCCCAGTTCGAACGGGTCAAACGGGATTACGGTTCTTCCGCCTTGTTTGTCCCCTACGGTACAGGCAGTTACAACCAGCTTAATGGCTCACACGTGGCTCGCCGCCTGATGAATCTGTACGGCGGGTGCCTGGGATTCTACAATTCCTATTCATGGGCTGCCACCAACCTTGCCACCCCCACCGTATACGGCACGCTGGTGACCGGCAACCAGCGTCAGGACTGGCTGAACACAAAATACATTCTTATGTGGGGCTGGAACCCGGCCGAGATGCGCGACGGCACCAACAGCGACTATTTTGTCAAGCTGGCGCGCCAGGCTGGAGCGCGCGTGGTATGTATTGATCCGCGTCACTCGCTGAGCGCAGCCGCGCTGGCTGACGAGTGGATCCCCATTCGCCCGGGCACAGATACAGCCATGATGAGCGCCATGGCTCACGTGATGCTCACCGAACGGTTATATGACGCTGATTTCGTGCACTCACACTGCGTGGGCTTTGATGCTACGCAGATACCTATAGAAGGAGCCGAGAGTTACAGCGAGTACATCCTGGGTACACGGGACGGCCTCCCCAAAACCCCGCAGTGGGCTGAGACCATCACCGGCGTCCCCGCCGCAACCATCACCAGGATTGCCAGGGAATATGCCACCAGCAAGCCGGCGGTGCTCTACCAGGGCTATGGGATGCAGAGGCGCGCCTTCGGTGAGCAGGTGGTGCGGGCGGGCTGTGTGCTGGCGGCGATCACCGGCAACGTGGGTGTGCCAGGAGGCTGGGCCAGCGGTCTGGGTTTGCAGGCCCCGGATGGGGGTCAGTTGGGGACCGTTTTCCCCACCGGGGAGAACCCTGTAAAAGCGGAAATCCCGGTCTTCCTATGGACCGAAGCCTGCCTGCGTGGCAAGAGCATGACCAGCGCTGATGGCATTCGCGGTGTCGAACGGCTGGACAATGACATCAAGCTGATCTATGCAGTGGCCACAAACTGTCTTATCAACCAGCATGCCGATATCAACCGCACAGCCGGGATCCTGCGGGACGAATCAAAAGTGGAATTTATCGCCGTGCAGGACAATTTTCTGACCCCCACCGGTCGTTTTGCAGATATCATCCTGCCGGCCTGCACACAGTTCGAAACCTGGGGTGTCGAGGATGGTTGGAAATACGGTGACGAGGTCATTCTCCAACCCAAGCTGGTGGAGCCCCCTGGCGAATGTAAAAGCGATTACCAGATCTGCGCCGAACTGGCGGAACGGCTGGGGATTGGCGAAAAATTCACCCAGGGGCGCAATGAAAAGGCATGGACGAAATTCTGTCTGGATGAATTCCGGCGCATCCGTTTCCCCGAACTGCCATCACTGGATGAATTCATCGAGCAGAACCTGGGTGCCTGGACCCGGCCTGCCACTCAACCCGCCATTGCCTTCGCCGACTTCCGGCATGACCCGCAGAAATTCCCGCTAGGAACCCCCAGCGGAAAGATCGAAATTTTCTCAAGGCAGTTATTTGACATGGGTAATCCGCATGAGATCCCAGCAGTGCCTAAATACATTCAAGAATGGGAGAGCCCTTTCAGCGATTCTCATGGCGAGCAGGTCAATAAACTCTCTAACAACAACTCGTATCCCTTGCAAGCCATCGGGCACCACACCCTGCATCGTGCCCATTCCACCCATGCTAACAACGACTGGCTGGAAGAAGCCTTCCCCCAGCGGGTTTTTATCAACCCGCTGGATGCCTCCGCCCGCGGCATCCTGGACGGCGACAATGTAAAAGTCTTCAACGCCCGCGGTTCATTGATTCTGCCCTGCCGTGTCACCGCGCGTATCATGCCTGGCGTGGTGGACATTCCACAGGGGGCCTGGTACGCGCCAGATAACGAAGGTATTGATCACGGCGGTAATGTAAATATGTTGACATCTTCCAGGTGGACACCCTTCGCGTTCGGGTCTGCACAGCATACGATTATGGTTCAGGTGGAACGCTGCCTGTCAAAAGGAAAAAGTAATTCACCAAATTCTCAACCTTTGACCTTTGATCAAAGTCAGAGGACTTCATGACCTACGCTTTTATCTTTGACGAAAGTTCATGTTCCGGCTGCAAGGCCTGCCAGGCAGCCTGCAAGGATAAGAACAACTTACCGTTGGGAGTGCTCTGGCGGCGCGTCTACGAGGTCAGCGGTGGGGAATGGATGCAAACCGGTGAGGCCTGGACCAGTACCGTCTTTGGGTACAACCTTTCCATCGCCTGCAACCATTGCATCCATCCGAAATGTGCCGGTGTCTGCCCCGTGGATGCCTTCGAGGTGCGGCCGGACGGCATTGTGCTGATCGACACCCAAAAATGCATCGGCTGCGGTTACTGCGCCTGGGCCTGCCCGTACGACGCGCCACAGGTCGATCCTTCCGCAGGGCATATGACCAAGTGCGACCTGTGTTATGACTACCTCGATGCAGGTCTGCCTCCAGCCTGCGTGGCTGCCTGCCCGCTGCGCTGCCTGGAACTGGCCAAAATTGACGACCCTGGACTAAACGACCGCGGGCTGTTGTTATGGGATCTACCGGGAAAGGAGCATCCTTTTCCACTGCCAAAGCTATCACGAACAGAACCGCACCTGGTCATCAAACCCCACCCCGCGGTGAACCAGGTTGGCGAGGCTACCACCGTAAGTAATCGTGAAGAAACTTCACCTGCACATCCACGCATATCAGCCAGAGGCGAAATTCCGCTCATGATTTTCACCCTGCTGGCACAAATGGCGATCGGTGTATTGGGAACAATCTTCATTATCAATTTGGTGATGAGTGATAAGCAGTTTGCCGGGCAGATCACGTTCATTCCGTTGATAGCCGTCGGGGTAACGCTGCTGGTTGCCTTCCTGGGATCAATTTTCCATCTTGGAACTCCTAAGAATGCCTGGCGGGTATTGAACCACTTGCGAAAATCGTGGTTGAGCCGGGAGATCCTTTTCACTTCCGGTTTCGCGGGATTGTGGGCTATAGCCACCGGACTGAGGCTGTTCGTAGTCGGCAGCTTCCGGGTTTGGATAAGCCTGGCAGCGCTTGCTGTGATCTGCGGACTGGCTGCATTGTATTGCATGCAGCGGGTCTACCAGCTTCGCAGTATGCCAGCCTGGAATACCAGGCGCACATTGCTCGAGTTCAGTATCTCCACGGTGTGCTTGGGAGGTTTGCTGACCGGCAGCCTCCTGCCAAAGGGCACCCCTTCCGGCGTCTTGTTGGGGATCACCCTGGCTGGCATGCTGGCATTCTTTGCAGCCCTTCTGGTCACAATTTCTATTGCGCATTCTTATAAGTCAAAGCTCAGCAAATGGAGAATTGGTTTTCTACTGGCAGGCCTGCTTATCGAAGCTACCCTGTTCATCAAACCATCCATTGCTGGGATGGGCGGTCTTTACCTGGTTTTTATACTCGCCATGACCGAAGAGACCCTCGGCCGTTGGATTTTCTACTCCCGCAGGAATCCAGGAATTTAACTCGACACTTATGAATCAATAACCGCAGAGAGCTTCATCTGCGGTTATTGATTCATAATACTATTAACCTTGACATACTGTGTATAATACAGTATACTGTCGTCAATGGTGATGCTATGACAAACGAATCCTTTGAAAACTTGATCCTTGAACTACGACGCGGCGTGATCGTGCTGGCAGTCCTGAGCCAACTGGACAAAGAGCAGTATGGGTACTCGCTCATCAACAGCCTTAAAGAACACGGCCTGGAGATTGACCAGGGCACACTCTATCCCCTGCTCCGGCGGCTGGAAAGCCAGGGGCTGCTCCAGTCCAACTGGCGCATCGAGGCCGATCGCCCTCGCCGGTATTATCTACTCAGCAATGAAGGCAGGCAACTCCTGCCCAGGCTGAAAGAAGAATGGAAAACCATCGTATCCATTATGGAAAAGATGCTTTAAGTTGGAAGGAGAATGAGAATGAGTACAAACCTGATTGATTCCTACGTTGCAGATATTGGACGTCGTCTTCCCCGCAAGACCCGCGCCGATATTGAAGCCGAGATCCGCTCGATCTTGCAGGATATGCTGGATGAGTGCAGCCAGAAAACCAGCAAGCCGGTGGATGATGAGATGACCTTCGAGGTTCTAAAGGCCTACGGCGACCCCGAAAAAGTCGCCGCCACCTACCTTGGAGACCGGTACTTGATCGGCCCGAGTCTGTACCCCATCTTCTGGCTGGTGCTGCGGATCGTTCTGGTGGTGACCGGTGTTCTGGCAGCCATCGGCTTGGGTATCGCTCTTTCTCAGACCGTAACCAATCCCCAGGGTGCTATTGAAGCCATCCTACTGGCGGTCGGAAAATTTGCCACTTCCACCATGACCATATTGGGCAATATCGTGCTGATCTTCGCCATCCTGGAATGGTCGCTCTTCCGCTCTGGTGGAAAAGTGGAGGTCAAAGGCCTGCCAGTAAAGGAAGAATGGGACCCGCACTCATTAACCAAGGTCTCCGCACCCAACCAGGTTAAGATGGCTGAAACGATTGTGGAAACGGTCGGTTGCTTTGCAGCTATCGTGATCTTCAATTTCTACCCCCAGATTATTGGCTTTACCCCCAGCTTGAATAGCGTCTTCGTGAATGGCAACTGGTCAACCGTGGCATTCATCCCTTTGCTCTCCGATGCCTTTTTCAAATATGTGCCATTTCTGACCTTCGTCTGGGTCGCAACCATCCTCCTGAACATCGTCCTGCTGCGCATGGGACATTGGACCTTGATTGCACGGATCAATTCGATCGGTCTTAAGGGTATCAGCGTTTTGATCGCTGCAGCAATGCTGGCAGGTCCATCCCTGATCGCCACCACCTCCCCCGCCCTGGTCAGCGCCCTTGGCGATCCCAATGCAGCCGGGTTCCTGATGACCATGCTGACACAAGGGATACGCCTGGCTCTTTGGGTGGGCATCATTGGTGGATGTATCGATATCATCCGGGTGATCTACCGGACAGTGACAGACAGTCAATAATCCCAGCCGAAATGATGACAGCCCTCCAAAAAAAGGAGGGCTGTTCTTTTATCCGATCCATCAGTCACAATCAACAGATCACACGTCAAAGTACAGGCTCATCTCATACGGGTGTGGGCGGTTTCTGACAGCATAGTATTCCTGGGTGCGTTTGAAATCCACCCATTGCTTAAGCAGTTCATCTGTAAAAACGCCGCCTGTCGTCAGGAAAGCATGGTCAGCCTCCAGAGCACGCAGAGCTTCGTCGAGCGAAGAGGGCAGGGATTTGATTTGGGAACGCTGTTCATCCGTCCAGGAGAAGACATTCTGATCGATCGGCCCGAACCCGGCTGCAGTGGGATCAATTTTGTTACGGATGCCATCCAGTCCCGCCATCAGCATCCCGGCCAATGCCAGGTAGACATTACAGGTGGCATCCGGAGGGCGAAACTCCATGCGGGCAGTATCGGGCTGGTTGGCATATTTGGGGATGCGCACGGCTGCGCTGCGATTACCAAGGGAAAAGAAGGCGTTGACTGGCGCTTCGAATCCGGGGATCAGCCGTCGATATGAATTGGTGCTGGGGTTGGTCAGTGCCAGGAGCGCCGGACCGTGCGTCAGGAGACCGCCAATATAATATAATGCCTCCTGTGAGAGACAGCCATACCCACTGGCATCATAAAAGACATTCTTTTTCTTTTTAAACAAATGCTGGTGGAAGTGCATCCCACTTCCAGCCTCACCAAAGAGTGGCTTGGGCATAAAGGTGGCGGTCTGTCCGTGAGAATGGGTGGTCATTTTGGTAACATACTTGATCAGCATGGTGGCATCTCCGGCTGGGAGCAGGCCCATCATCGGCGTTTCAATCTCTGATTGTCCCGGCCCGCCAACCTCATGATGGTGGTACTTGACCGGCACGCCCATTAATTCCAGTTTCCTGACGATCTCCGTCCGCAGTTTATAGAGGGAATCCTTGGGCGGAATGGCGTGGTAACCGCCGTGCAAAGGAATATAGTGCCCGTGCCCTCCGGCGCCGCTGTTCCAATCGGCCTCACTGGAGGAAATGGCATAACTGGCACGGTTGACACCGTACTCATAAGAAACACTGTCGAAGATATAGAATTCGTATTCCGGACCCCAGCGGCTCTCGTCCGCGATTCCCGTGGTTACAAGGTACTCTTCGGCTCGGATGGCAATATTGCGAGGGTCGTTCTCGAAAACGACGTGTGTATCGGCCTCGAGGGTGGTGCAAAGGAACGACAGGGTGGGCGTATCCCAGAAAGGGTCCATAAAAGCCGTCCCGAGGTCCGGGATGAGAACCATATCACCGGCTTTTACAGATTTTAATCCCACCGCGGAACCGTCAAAGCCAATACCTGATTCCATCAAGTCGGGGACAAACTGTCCTGCCGGGATGGTGAGGTGGTGCCAGCGCCCCCACAGATCACAGAATTTCAAGTCCACCATCTCGACATGGTAGTCTTTAACATACTTTAGAGCCTGGTCAAATGTCTGGAACATGCTGCCTCCATTTATTGGCACAATCGATAAAATTGCGTGGAATCC
>CAIKOL010000171.1 GCA_903829085.1 uncultured Anaerolineales bacterium
ACATCTCCTGCGCGGATTATGACACGCTGGAGGAATTGAAAATCGTGCGCGACAAGGCGCTGCTATCGATGGCAGTCTTAATGGGAAAAACAAGGTTGATCGATAATTTCGTGCTTGGGTAGGAGCCATTTATTGTTCATTTGACGTAGCCCAATAAGCGAACCATGGCCTCCAGAAATAACCTGATTCTCTCCAGGCTAGCAGGGTATCCAGCTAAAAAAGGTCCCGATAGTCCACGCGCGGAAACTCTTCAAGGTTTCCCCCCACTGTCGCATTGTATATTTTCACTCCCAACGAATCGCAAACCAGCCGTGCCTCATGATAATGGAATAACATCCTGGCAACATGCGGTTCATGGAACAACCTGCCTTGCCCGAAATACCTGGAATCAAAATGGTTCGGATCGTCATCCGTCGTTCCCACCAACTTTTCCCGGTTCCCGCCCTCCGCCTGAACAGTTGCCGGGATTACATACGAGGTATCACATCCGATCAGGTATATCGGGTTGAAGCCAAGAAAAACCGCCAATTGCAAAGCAGCCACCGTAACCGTAAAAACTGCAAACACACCCCTGGAAACATCCCGGGTGAAAGTCCCTTCGGGTAATTCAGCCATGTCGACACGCATGGGTTTTTCATCATACCAATATGTGTTTGGGTGGGACTGTAGAATGCCTCTGGATCGAAATTCCACGGGATAAAAGAATTTCGTCTCTGGCATCTGCCCTGGCAGGCTGTCGATCTGCTCGCGATTATCCGGGACGACCCGTTTGTCGACCGCGACATAGAATTGGGGACGCCAATTGATGCGATCAAAGAGCAGATAACAGCGGTTGGAACCCCAGACGCTATCATTGCCAAGCAAATCCAGATCCATCTTATTAAGACTCGGCCCATTCCCCATAATAATGCCGCGTTGATTCTTATACATCCCCTGGAGCCTGCGCAGCCTCTCTGTTCGATTTCGCACTGCCTCGTCCTTGAATAATGATCGCACAGCGATTTTGGATCGCAGTGAGTACAGCCAACTATAAATTGAGCGAGGTATTAACCTTGCAGGCTTTTTTTGAGACATGAACATTCAGCAGTTGTCAGATCGCCTAATTATTGTTTTCCCGCCGGCAGAGGCATCCCATCGCGCTGCAGGTTGCTCATGGCTGGGCAAATATTTCATCATGCGCCTGCAGGATGGCATCCGGGTATTTGACCGTATCCGGAGGCAGAACTTCAATGTAAATGGCCCGCAGGTTGTTGTCTTTACCCAGTGGGTAGATCCCAACCTCAAGGAGCTTGAGATAAGAAGCTGAATCGCACTCCCCGGGATGGAGGAAAGAACCGGAGCAGGCGGCTCGCATGAGATTGTCGTAATCGTTGGTTTGATATCCGATCGAGGTACCCCAGGTTTGAGCGGCCGTGACCGGATAAGACTGGGCCGGATATCGAGTATCCAGGTTTTGGTAGGATACCGATAAACGACCCGCGAATTTCTGACTGGCCAGTTCGAGCAATGACGCATTCTGGTCTGGCATAGTGTCGGTATCAAGACAGGTACCGGTAATATAGTTGGGGTCCTGATGGTCGGTTGGCCAGGGGGGCTGGTAGGCACAACCCTGGTTGTTGATCCCGGGAAATGGATACTCCATGTTCAATGGACCTGTTGCTATGGGAATGATCTCCACTCCAAAATACTTGTCGGGAAAATTTTTCAGATATGAGCTTGTCAGGTCATCCCATGCTTTGAGCAGCCTGGCCGGCCTGTAAGGCGGTGTGGCATTCAACCATGTCTCGATGGAATTGGTGACACAGGGTTGGGTCAGGACTTCTGCCGGTAATCGCAGTTCGGCGGTGGTCCGGTTGATCCCCGAGAGTCGTAAGGATACCAGCGCATTGTAGGTCCCCGTGCTCTTAAGATGCTCAGCGATATGCGCAAGCATTGAATCCCATTCGCTGAGGAAGACCGGATCCCAGGGAGCTGCAATGATCTCTGTATTGCACTTGGATTGTCCAACCCCTTCCCGCGGCGAGACAAGGAATGTAAGCGGGGTCGCTCCAGCATAAGACTTGGTATACCCATCACCGCACTGTGGTTTCTTGAACAGCCAGCAGGGGGTATTTTGTCCGGCCCGGATAGCCAGGATGACATTTCCACCCGACGAAACCGTTGCGCTCATCCACTTGTCCAATTCCGTCCAATCATAGACCCCCTGATCAGGCTCGAGGGAATCCCAATCCAGGAGATAAGTCAGGCCGTCAACACCGGGAACGGTAAGCGCCTGGGCCAGTTTGTCCTCAAAGTGTGAAAGGTGTTCGCTGTACACATAAACGCCGTGCAAAACAGAAGATACACTTTGGGTGGGGGTCTCTGTTTGCATGGATAACTCTGTTGGAATGACAGGCTGGATGGTATCAATTGGAGGTGCTGTGGTAGGTTCATCGATTGTTGGGGAGGGCAGTGAACATCCAGTCAGCATCACTACCAGCAAAAAAATGACGATACTCCTTCTCATTTCCATATTGACCTCCTCTTTTCCGCATTCATCGGCCTTTGGCTTTCAGAACACGACGGGAACCAGGAGCCCAACGGTTGCTCAAAAAAATTCCGTATGCCATTCATCCTGTTGATATGTCACACAGAATTTTCCTAAACCTGCTCGAACCTCTCCACTGGCACAACGAAGATCGTGGCGCGCTTCTCCCCCTTGGGGGCGGGCGTGGTTTTGTCTTTCAGCACCTGGATGGCGGCCTCCAGTCTCTCATCATCCACACCCACCAGCAGGGTGGTCGCGCCGCGCCGCAGCAGGCCGCCGGTGGAAGCGATGCGCGTGACGCGGAATTTACCCGCGGTCAGCGCCTGCGTGACAGGTTCAGAGTCCACATCCCGCAAGATGGCAATCATCATTTTCATGGTGCACACTCCTCATCTTCTCAGCACTTCGCAAGGTTCGGGAACAAGCAGACCTAGAATTCCTCGAACCTTTCCACCGGGATGGTAAAGACCGTTGCCCCACCCACCGTCACCGGAACAGGTGTCGGCATAGGCAACGGTGAGCCTTCCAGCGGGACAGCCAGGTATTCCACCCGCTGGCGGCAGGACTTTTGCAATGCCACTCGAACTTCCTCCTCCTTGCCGTCCGGAAGGCCCACCAGTAACGTGGCGTTGCGTCGTCCCAGGAAGCCGCCGGTACTGGCAAGGTGAAAGACCGGCACGCCCAGCACACTCAGGGCGCGCGTCGCCAGGTCCACATCCTGCTCCTGGACGATGGCAGTCATCAAAAATCGGATGGGTGATTTTTCCATGCAAGCCTCCTATTCGGTGGTAACCACCGCCTCGGTCGGGTCATCCAGCGTGACCGGCTGCCCGTTGGGGAAGACGACCAGTGTCTGGTTTGCGTGACGGGTAATGCTCAGACCCCTATATTTTACCGTAACTGACCAGGGAAAAGGGTTACTTCCACTCAAGACCACCCGCCGGGGCGATACGATCCGCACTCCAAGCGTATCCAGGAATAAACCGAGCGGAGCCAACCCCTGGAGCGAGTTCCGTTCTCCGATGCCAGCTCCGCTGTCGGTGTGATAGCCGCGCGCAAAGGCATGCTGTTGTTTCAGGTTTTGGATGATCGCGGTCATCATGCGCACCATCAGCAGGGCAGCTTCTGTCCGCAGGCCGTAGCTGAGCAGCCCATCTGCGATGAGCGTATTCCAGGCAGGGTGGACAACTTCCCGAAATGTCACCGGCGGGGTATGGCGCCCGGGTGCGAATCCCGGCTGGGGGGTTAGACAACCATCTGGAATACCGAACGATCCCCCAAAACGACCGGCAGCCAGCAGGGTGCGGTTGACAATATTTTGGGCACGCTGCAGGGTGGGAATTCCAGCCCACAAAGGCAGGAAGAGGCTGACATCTTCAATGCAAAAGTCCATCACAGAGACCGAAACCCGGTCGCGTTTTTCCAGCCCGGCCACTTCCACCCCAGTCACTCTCGTGTAAACCATCCGGGTGGTCGCGACGGCCAGCCCGTCCCCCCACTGGAAGTTCACCCGTTCCAGGCACTCAGCCTGTGGCAGGCCGCCGTTCTCCCCATGCAAGGTGACCTGCGGGTGGCAATTGGCTTCCGCCTTTATTTCAAGCCGGACAAGCATGCGTACCGGCTGCTGGAATGATTGATCGAGGATCAGGGTTCCCGCACCGCGCAGGCTGCCGAGTTTTTTCCCTACCGGGCTGAGGTGCGTATCACGATCACGCAGGTGGTAAAGCACCGCCTCAGAGTCCCAGCATTCTTCGACCAGGAGGCGCAAACGGTCGGATTCCATTTCCCACTTCCTGCTTTTTTTGGACTGGTTGAGTATTCCGGCAATTTGCGCCTGCGCATGAGCTTCCCGGCATAACAGGGCTGCCAGGGCCGGAGCTTCGGTGGTTGAGATATCGGCTCCCTGCCCACCTGCCTGCCAGACGGTAAAGGCTGGGGCTTCTTCAAGGTTGATTTGCAGGGGATGATCCCATTCGGGAAAGCCATCGCCGTCACGGTCCTGGGCAGGGACGAACCAGGCGCGGGTGAAAGCCTCCAATCCCGGCTGGACTTCACGCAGGAAACCCAGGTCGCGTGTCTGTTGAAAGGTTTGCCAGGCCAGGCTCGCCAAGAACGGAGCAGCCAGCCAGCGCCCGCGTTGACCCGCCAGGCCAGGCTTCCAGTCCACGGAACCATCCGCAGACTGGGTGGCAAGGAAATTCCGCACCAGACCGGCAGCCAGTTCTGGTGCGCCAGGCAGTACATTGGCAAGGAACCAGGCTTCCAGGGCAGGCTGCCCGCTCCACAGATGGGGATAATCGCGACCATCGCCGCGCGGAGAATAGCCCTGGTCCGGCAGGCGGGCGAGCACAAAGGATGGATGGGGAAGATGCTGGCTGGGACTGAAGAACAACCCAAAGGCTGTCTTCTGGCTGAGGGCCAGGGCCGCGTCCCAATCCGGGTCACCGGTGTGGATATCGATCGTCCCGGCAGTGTTGACCAATTCAATCCTGATCCGTTCAGCCTCCCAGGACCGGGCGGCAGTATGACGGGCCAGCTCGAAAGACTCTTCCAGCGTGGCCAGGGCCGCCTGTACCCAGGTCAGCATGCGGAATTCTCCAGGTGCCAGGAGCATGTCGATGCACAGGGATGGATAAGGTCCCGGACCGGGTTGAGGCCCCCCGGTGAGGAAAAGTACCGGTACCAGGTTCGCACAACGTCCTGCCAGGATGTTCGCAGATTGCCTGGAGAGCGGGGAAAGCCCTTGCCCTTCCAGCGGAGCAAGCTGTCCACACAGTTCAAGCAGAAGGCGGGCTGGTTCACTGCCCTGATTCACAACAGTGAAACGCCCGGCAACGGTATGCGAGTCGGGTGCCCAGTATTCAGCATTAACTTCAATCCCGGGAATAGGGGAAAAATCGAGCCAGAGGAAATTGGGGTGGAAACGACGCAGTCGCGGTGGGGACAGGAAAGAGGCCGGGTCGGATACAGACTGGTTGCCAAGGGTGAAGCGCGGGAAGAGACGCATACTGCGGGCGCGCAGCCCGTAGGTGGTTCGCAAAGCCAGCGCCGGCGGGTCGCCACCGCCGATCTCAAGTTCCCAGATATGATCGTTGACGTAGTCGGGGGTGCACAAGCGAAAATCAGCCGCCAGGGTGAGGGCGAGCGGATCCCCAGAGCCGAGTGTCCATTCGCGCATCCATCAAGTATACGGTTGTTTTGACCGGAGGTCAAAGGTTTTGTGCTAGAATAATTCAATCCTGCGAGGAACCATGCCAAATCCTGAAGAACCCAACGAAAAATTCCGCCGCCTATTGAACTCCGAAGCCGAGACACAGGCCGAACCACCGGCGGAGGAGTTTACACCCGGCGGTGGGACACGCCCCATCCGCCATCCAGCCGTGGATGAGGACGGCATGCCCCTGCCGCGCCGGGTGGAAGAGATTGACATGGGTGCCACGCGCGTTGGCCAGTCAGCCTATGAGCCCCCCTCCGGCCCGACTGTACGCCGGAGCACACCCACCCGGCGTGTACCAGCCTCACCACGCCGATCCCCCTTTAATTGGCCAAAGGCTGGCGGCTGCCTGTTGCGTGGATTGATTATCACTTCATTTCTCATTGTGGCGTTGGGCCTGGTCCTGGCGGCGGTCGGTGTTTATGAGTATTACTCCATCGCGGCTACCCTTCCCAGTGTGAGCGACTTGCAGCAACGCGCTTCCCAGTTTGAGACCACGCGCATCCTGGACCGCAACGGGGATGTTTTATACGAGATCAACGACCCGAATGCAGGCCGGCGCACTTATGTCCCGTTGGATGAAATCTCCCCCTATCTGGTGGCAGCCACGCTTTCGACCGAGGACAAGGATTTTTATACACACGGTGGCTTTGACCCGCTCGCCATTGTGCGTGCTTTCTGGCAAAACATCACCAGTGGCGAGACCGTCTCTGGCGCATCCACCATTACCCAGCAGTTGGCGCGGGCGCTTCTTCTCACGCCCGAGGAACGTAGCCAGCAAACCTACCTGCGAAAAGTGCGCGAGGCCATCCTTTCCACGGAAATTGAACGCCGCTACAGTAAGAACGAGATCCTCGAACTTTACCTTAACGAAATCTATTATGGCAACCTGTCCTATGGTGTGGAAGCCGCCGCCGAGACCTATTTCGGCCAATCTGCCGGCCAGTTGACCCTGGCTCAGGCGGCTTTCCTGGCCGGCCTTCCCCAGGCTCCATCGGTATATGACATCTACACCAACCGGGATGTCACCATGGTACGTTTCCAGAACGTCATCATGGGTATGCTCGCATTGAGCAATGAACGCTCCTGTATCCACGTCAGCAACGCTCCCGACCCGGTCTGTGTGGGTGGGAATATTGCCGCGGCTGCCATCCAGGAGATCCAAAACCACACCTTCACCCCACCCACCACTGACATGCGTTACCCCCATTGGGTGCAGTACATCCGCACCCTGCTGGAAGAGCGTTTCGATCCGCAGACAATTTACCGCTCCGGTTTCACCGTCTACACCACGCTCGATCCAGCCCTGGAAGATGCCGCCCAGCAATCGGTTGCAGACCAGGTGACCGCCCTGGCCGACAAACACGTCACGGATGGGGCCCTGGTTGCCATCAAGCCTTCCACCGGTGAAATCCTGGCCATGGTCGGTTCTCCTGATTTCTATAACGACGCCAATGCCGGGCAGATCAACATGGCGGTCAGTCCCACGCGCCAGCCCGGCTCGTCCATCAAACCTTTTACCTACCTGGCGGCTTTTGAAAAAGGCTGGACTCCTGCGACGCTGATCTGGGATGTTCCTTCGGAATTCCCGCCCTCCGGTCTGCCCAACGACCCGAATCCGCTCTATGTACCCAACAACTTCGACCACGCATTCCATGGCCCGCTCACCGTCCGGGTGGCGCTGTCGAACTCTTACAACATCCCGGCGGTCAAGACGCTGCAATTTGTCGGCGTTTACGATGATCCGAACACCCCGCAGAAGGACGGTCTGATTGGCATGGCCGAACGGGTAGGCATCACCAGCCTGACCCGCAATGATTACGGCCTGGCCCTCACCCTGGGGGGTGGCGAAGTGAGCCTGTTGGAGATGACAGGTGGGTACGCGGTCATCGCCAATGGCGGATTGAAGGTTCCTCCAGTGGCGATCTCGAAAATTGTGGATTTCCTGGGTAACGTGGTTTACCAGTACCAGCCCCCCGGCGGTGACCAGGTCATCAGCCCTGAACACGCTTTTCTGATGTCTTCCATCCTCTCTGATAATTCCGCCCGTATTCCGGTCTTTGGTCCCAATTCGATCCTTAACCTGCCCTTCCAGGTGGCAGTCAAGACCGGCACTTCAAACGACTCGCGTGATAACTGGACTCTCGGTTACACTCCCGACCTGGCGGTGGGAGTCTGGGTGGGAAATGCCGACTACACGCCCATGGAAAATACAACCGGTGTGACCGGCGCAGGGCCCATCTGGGCCCAGTTCATGACTTTTGCCATTAACCAGCTCACCGGTGGAAATCCGACACCTTTCGTGCGGCCAGGCGGTATCGAGGAACATACCATTTGCTCTGTCTCCGGCACACAGCCCTCCCAGTATTGCCCCGACCAACGCCAGGAATACTTTGCCGCCGGGCAGCCCCCTCTGCCTCCCGAGGACGACCTGTGGAAGCAAGTTCAACTGGACACCTGGACAGGCCTGGAATCTTCGCCCGAATGCGCCGATTTCACGGTCCAGCGCATGACCATCAATGTGACCGACACGGGAGCGCGCACCTGGATCAGCCAGGATGAAAAAGGCCAGCAATGGGCACAGAATATGGGTTTTACCAAAATCCTATTCGTTCCTGACCGGAAGTGCAACGCCAGCGACCCGCACCCGCAGTTGCAGTTCGTCGGTCTGGGGGACGGTCAGACCATCTCGCAGAGTTCGCTGGATGTCAGCATCATCACCAATGCCACCTCCGGATTTAACTCCTGGAACCTGAAATGGGGCGCAGGCGGCGATCCTGCCTCATGGACCACGCTGGTCAATGACGTTATCAGCCCGGTTTCCACAGCCACCCAGGTCTATACCTGGGATCTATCGGGGATTCCCAATGGCCAGGTCACGTTGCGCATTTATATGGAGTCTAATAGCGGCGGGTATGCTGAGAAGAAGATCCGCCTGAACCTGGATGTGCCCACCCCTACGCCGACCCCCACCGAAACACCCACCCCCACACCGTCCGCCACACCCTCCCCGCTGCCCACGGATACACCTACAGAAACCCCCACTCAACTCCCAACGGATACACCGCTGCCATCAGAGACGCCTACATAAGATCAGTTCCTGAATTGCGCCTCTGGTCGAACTCGACTTCTTCTCGGCTGAGACCAGTGTTTCATTCGCCAGGTTTGGGGTGGTAATTACCTTCCACCCACTCTTCACCTTGCGAACCAATTTCCTTCTTCCAGACCGGGACGATCTCTTTGAGCCGGTCAATTCCGTAATGGGCCGCTTCGAAGACACCGGTATTTCGGTGCGCAGCCGTACAGGCGATCAGGGTTGTTGGCGTTCCGGGATACAAACGCCCGATTCTTTGAACGATGGCAATGCCCTCTATGCTGGGCCACTTCTGGCGGATTTCCTCTGCCACCTGGCGCATCTTTGATTCCGCCATTGGCTGGTAACCCTCATATTCAAGATAAGCGGTATCGTGGGCATCACCGCGCAAGGTTTGTCCGCGCACCATGCCTGTAAAAATGGCGCATGCGCCCGTTGTCGGCAGTGTGATCTGAGCCAGCAGGGCATCCAGATCGAGTTCAGACTCGTTAAGAGAAATAACGGTTGGATATTCCATGGTGCAACCTATCCACCTGAAACGGGCGGGAAGAAGGCAATTTCAGCTTTTTCCGGGATAACTTGTTCGTTGGCAGCATATTCGCGGTTAATGGCAGCCATCATCGAGTCTTTCACCTTTTCCAGGCCGGGGTATCTTTTGATCAGAAGTTCCGTCAGCCCAAGGATGGTTGTCTGAACTGGAATTTCGAGCTCCACTGATTTTGCCCCAACATAATCGCGCAGGGTGGCAAAGAACATGACTTTTACTGTATGCATTCCATGCTCCAGGTACAATTGACCGGGGGATTAAGACGATCCTACTCGTTTACAATATCTCCGGAACTCCCGCCGTGTTTTTCCACCAGCCGGATATTCTGGATTTTCATCGTTTTCTCGGCAGCCTTTGCCATGTCGTAGATCGTCAGGGCGGCTACAGAGACAGCGGTCAGCGCTTCCATCTCAACGCCGGTTTTACCGGTCGTTTTGACTGAAGCCATGATGACCACGCCAGGCAAAGTATCGTCCAGCGAAAGCGTCACATCAATGTGGGCAATTGGTAAAGGATGACATAATGGGATTAACTCCGCAGTCCGTTTGGCAGCCATGATGCCGGCAAGTTGAGCCACCGTCAATACATCCCCCTTCTTCATCTTCCCCGCCCGGATCAGTTCCAGGGTTGCCTGCTTCATTACCACTTCACCGCCCGCTATCGCTCTCCGCTCAGTGTCGGGTTTGTCGCCCACATCCACCATGCGCACATTACCAGAATCATCCAGATGAGTCAGTTTTGAGTTCATGAATAGATTATACCGTACAGGAAACAGTGGGAAACGAGGCAAGAATTACGAACTCTTTTCCATTCTTCTTGTATTCGGTTAGCCCGCTCCCGGATAATTATAAACAGCCATGATCCCCGTAATTATAGAATGATTCGCTACGAGAGAATATGGTTCTCTGGGAATCGCCGGAGTGATGGGAGAAATAGGGGGTGTTGGGCGGGCAAAGCCCGCCCAACACCCCCATATCTTTACGTCCATCCCGGCAGTTCCCAAAGAGCCAAAAATATGGCTTACGATCGCGACTGAGTCATGCTTGCTTGGTGGATTTTGTGTTTGGATGGGCGATGATTAGGAGAAAGCACCAGTCCCATCTACTAATGTGGCGGGCACTTATCCTGCATCCCTAAGGTTTGGCAATCGGCCGCCAGGCCGGGTCAAACTCCATCGAGAGGTCATTTGTCAGAAGGAGGATGGTCCCCGTCCCATCTGCCTGAATGCGATAGATATCGTAATCCTGGCGGCCTGGATCCTGGATATCCAGGCTTTCATAAACAACCCAGGTCCCATCGGACGAGTAATCGTCGTGCGTACCGTATGCCTGCACCCGCAGGTGATCCACTTTGGCGGTCTGAATGTTGAAGGTCATCAGCCAGCCGAGTTCCTGGTCGCCGCTGGTCTCACTGAACAGGATGGTATTGCCATCCGGTGACCAGGTCGGGAGGAAATCCCAATACATGTCCCCGCGCGGGATCAGGAATTTCGGTCCCTGTCCGGCATCGCTCATTACCCAGATCTGCTTGGAATTGGTGAGGCGGCTGTGAGCGGTGTAGACAATCTGCGTTCCGCTGGAGGACCAGGTCGGTTGGGATGACCAGTCTGGGAATTTAATATCGCTGGAAGCCTCGGTCAGACGTGATACCGTATTGTCTGCCAGGCGCAGGATATAGATCTGTGCGGAACCATCCCGCAGGGAAGTGAAGGCGATCCGCGTCCCATCCGGCGACCAGGCTGGATCGAAATTGCCACCATCCCCGGCTGCCAGCGGGGACACCCCGCTGCCATCAGCATTGATTACGTATAAAATCGCTCCGGGATATTGTTCCTGGCGTTTTGGACAAGGGGAGATGAAAACAAGGCGCAGCCCGTTTGGAGACCAGGCTGGCTGGCAGGCGCCATCCACCATGTTGGTCACCTGCCGAGGGTCACTGCCATCGGCATTCATGATGAAAATTTGCGGTGCGCCGGTACGATCGGAAGCAAAAGCGATCTGCCCATATCCCCCGCCCAGGGCGGTGGGAGTCGGCCCCAGCGTCTCGGTGGGGATGGGCGTGATGGACGGCATATAAGTGGGCAAGGGCGTCCGGGTGACAACCAGCATGGGTAGCAGTGTCACAGTTTTAGCCTGCACGCTGGCAGAAGGCGTACTGCGCTCGGGCTGAACTGTTGGCGCGGCAGCGGTCAGGGTTGGCACTGGAACAGAGGTTGTTGTCGCCGGCAGGCCTAGAATAGCCTTCGTCATTGGCTTCCAGAAGGCGATGATGGCTAATATCGCCAAAAGGATGGTCAGCAGGAAAAAGGAAAAGAAAACCCACCGTCCAACGCCGCGACTCTTGGGAGGAGATTCAGAAGTTGCGGGGGGAAGGATCAGACCATCCGCAGGGTCGCGCGGAATTTCATTGACCAGGGCAAGGTTTTCTTCAGGCTCCTGGGCCTCGGGCGGCGGGGTAAGAATGAGGTCCCCCTCCAGTCGCTGGGTCTTGACATTGGAGGTCAGCAATGCCTGCTTGAATTCCTCCGCAGACTGGAAACGGTCTTCCGGTTTGACAGCCATGGCTTTTTCGATGGCGGCTGCCAGTTTACGTGAAACCCTTGGGTTGCGCTTGCGCAGCGGTGTCAATTCGACATTGTCCATGGCGCGTGCCAGGCCGTCTTCGGGGATCACGCCGCTCAACGCGGCATACAGCGTTGCGCCAAGTGAGTAGATATCTGTCCTTGCGGTCGTACGTGCCGTGCCGTATTGTTCGGGCGGAGAATAACCCGGGGTCATGGCGCGCGCCCCGGTGGTGGTAGCCTGGCTGCCCTTGACCAATTTCGCCAGGCCGAAATCCACCAGGAAGATATGACCGTCTGGCGCAATGCGCACGTTGCCGGGTTTGAGGTCCCGGTGAATGATGGATGGTTTGCGTGTGTGCAGGTATTGGAGTGCGTCGCACATGGCGGCGCCGACCAGGATGGCTTCTTCCTCGGAGATGGAGCCGATGCGTTCCATGCGCTGGCGCAGGTCTTCCCCATCAATGAAATCCATGATCAGGTACTGGCCCTGATCGCCG
>CAIKOL010000172.1 GCA_903829085.1 uncultured Anaerolineales bacterium
GCCGGCGGGCAGACGCGACAACAGGTAGCGGTTGGTTTCGAGGGTGGCAGGGATGGTGCCGGTATCCAGCCAGACCTCCACCGTCTGGGTGCGCATCTTTAACCCGTAGGCGAGCATGATATTGAACGCATCGGTGAGGAAATATTCGTTGTTGCGGGGCTGGGTGGTCTGGAACTGTTCCTGAATGGCAGCGAGATATTCTTCGCCCTGCTGCACATAATAACAGCCAATGACGACCAGCTTATTGTCCATACTCTTCGGCTTTTCCTCGAGCCTGGTCACCCAGCCATGCGGGTCCACGTGCGCCACGCCAAAACGGGTGGGGTCTTCGACGGTCTTGACCCAGGCCACGGCGCCGGCTGTTTCAGCGGCGAGGAAGGAGAAATCGGTCTCCATGAGCGTATCCGAGAAGCAGATGAGCAGCGGCCCGGTGAGATACTGGCGGGCAAGCCAGAGGGCGTCGGACTGGCCCTTCATGACCGATTGCAGGACGTAGTGGGCTTTGATGTTGGGGAAATGCTCCTGCACGTAGGGCGGGATCTGCAGTTCCCCCAGGTAGGGCCCGAGGATGAACACGTATTCGACATCAATCCCGGCGGGGAGGGAGGTGAATTGCTCCAACAAATGGTCGAGGGCGGTGCCGCCCGCCACACTCACCAGGGGCTTGGGCTTGGACCAGGTCTGGGGGCGCATGCGGGTGGCCCAGCCGGCGGTGGGGATGACAATCTTAAGCGTGGTCATGGTTATTTGATCTTCTCCAGCTCGAGCACCACGCTCTCCATCAAATCGACGGCTTTCTGGACGGTGGGCACATCGAAAGCGAATTTTGCCCCGGCCGCGGCGAAGAGTTCGGGCAGGGTGACCATCCCGCCCAGTGAAAGCGCCTTGCGGTAATCGGCCACGGCCTTGGCCTGGTCGTGGAGGGCGTTGCCGAAGATCTGGACGGCTCCCAACTGGGCCAGGCCATATTCCACATAATAGAAGGGAACCTGGTGGATATGCAGCTTGCGATGCCAGCCGGTGACCTTGACCTGCTCCAGCCCGGAGTAATCCACGCCGGGGATGAAGCGGTCCCAGAGTTCAGCCCATTTCTGATCGCAGGCCTGCGGCTGGGCACCTGCGCGGGGATTCTCATAGACCCAGTGCTGGAACAAGTCAACCACGGCCATGAACGGCCAGAAGAGGATCATGCCCTCCAGGTGCTCGATGCGGGCGTGGGCGGCCTCGGCCTCAGTGTAGAAGCCGCCGTTGGCCCTGGTGAGGTAGGGCGAGGCAAGCAGTTCCATGCCCATGGAGGCCACTTCGGCAAATTCCATCGGCACGGAAAGTTGATGGACGTAGGGGATATTGGCGGTCTCGTAGATGTGGAAGGAATGGCCGGATTCATGCAGGGTGGTCATTACATCGTCATGCGTGCCAACGGCGTTGACAAAGATGAAGGGCTTGCGGATGGAGGTGTAGGAGGTGCAGTAGGCGCCGGGAGCCTTGTTCTTGCGATTGTCGAGGTCGGTGAGACCGTCGGCCAAGGTGCGGTCGAAGTAGCCGCCCAGGACGGGGTCGACATGATGGAAGATGCCCGAGATGCGGGATTTGAGTTCTTCGATGGAAGCGAAGGGCTTGAGCTGCGGCACCCCGGCGGGAGGCGTGGGACGCGAGTACCAGCCGTCCACCAGGTCCCACGGGCGCAACACATCCAGCCCCAGGGCCTGCTTGCGTTTCTGGTAGATGCGGGTGGCAGCCGGGACGACCACTTTTTCGATGGCGGCGGCAAAGGACTTGCAGTCTTCGGGAGTGTAGTCGAAGCGCTGGCGGTCCACCCAGGTGTATTCGCGGAAACCGGGCTGGTCGGCGTTTTGGGCAATGCGCAGGCGCACCTCCATGAACTTGCCCCACAGGTCATTAATGGCTTTGCGGTCGGAGAGCTGGCGCTCGGCTTTAAGCTGCCAGGCTTTTTCGCGGCGGGCACGGTCGGGCTGCTGGAAGTTCAAGGCCAGGCGGGTGAGAGTGATCTCCTGGCCTTCCCACTTGACGGTCTGGGCGCCATAGATCTTGTCAAATTCGATGGCCAGTTTTTGCTGGTCGGCAATGAGTGCCAGGTTGGACTGGCGGAACAGATCGGCTTCGGCGCGCATGTTGCGCAGGGGGATCTCGAAGCCGCGCGGTTCCAACCGGCTGGCAAGCAATTTCTCTTTGAGGCCCTGCTCAGCGGCCATCATGTTGGGGAAGATGCCGTCGAGGAAGGCGTTCATGCGCGCCTCGGCTTCCTTATCGGCCGTGTTGACGGAGGTGGCAACCGAGAGGCGGGCGTACAGTTCCTGGATGCGTTCGCCAACGCTCGACCAGTCGGCCAGCCAGCCGTCCACGGTGGCAGCGCTGAGAGGACGAGACTGAAGGTCCTGGTAATACGATGCGATGGCAGGCCAGGTCCAGGCGATGATCTCTTGGGGGGTGGTGGGGAGGTTTTTAAGCATGGGGGGTCTCCTGAACGACTAGAGTCGTTATTACAGTCGTTATTATTACATGGATTGTATCAGCGATTCTATTTTAATATAGAAAGGTTGGCGAGACTGGCTGCCAGGCGCTTGATGCCGACGGATTCAAAAACCACATCCACGGTCTCATCGTTGTCCTGCAGGCGGGAGTTGAGCACGATGCCCTCGCCCCAGGAGGAATGCTGGACGCGCATGCCGGCGCGAAACCTGGTCTCGATCAGCGGGGCGGGTTTTGGCTCGGAGCGCAGCCAGGAAGGCGTGGAAGAGTGCCCGGTGTGGCGACCGGCGCGGGACTTGCCGGAGAGCAACTCGGGCGGGATGTCATCCAGGTAGCGGGAGGGGATGGTCTCTTCGGAATAGCCACGCCCGCCGCGGCGCAGCGCGCGCAGCAGGTAGAGGCGGTCTTCGGCGCGGGTGATGCCCACGTAAAACAGGCGGCGCTCCTCCTCCATGGCTTCGGGTTCGTCAAAGGAACGGCTGTGCGGCAGGAGGCCGTCGTCGAGGCCGATGATGAAGACCGAGCCAAATTCCAGCCCCTTGGCGGCGTGGAGGGTCAGCAGGGTGGGGGCGTTCTTGCCCTCCGCCAGGGTATCCTGGTCGGAGATGAGCGCCACGGTTTCGAGGAAATCGGTCAGGGTGCGGTCCTGGTATTCGACCGTCAGGCGGCGCAGCTCCTGGACGTTCTCCCAGCGCTCGGTGCCTTCCTCGGTGCCGTCGTCGAGGTAGGCCTGGTAGTTGATGTCGGTGGCGATGCGGTCGAAGAGTTCGGTGACGGTAAAGCGCGGCGCTTCGGCCCGCCAGTTCGAGAGCAGCGCACCAAAGTCAGCCAGCGGCAGGGCGGCGCGGCCGGTAAACTGAGACCAAAAAGGAGAGGCCTCGCGGCGGGCCAGGTCCATCAGCAGCGCCGAGGGGGAAGCGCCCGCGGCGAGGGCGGTGGTGTGCAAAGCGCTGATGGTCTTGTCACCGACGCCGCGCGGCGGGAGGTTGATGACCCGGTCGAGCGAGATCTCGTCGGCGGGATTATGCACCAGGCGCAGGTAAGCGATGATGTCTTTCACTTCGCGGCGCCCATAGAAGCGCTGCGCGCCCACCAGGCGGTAAGGGAGACGCGCCTGCAGGAAGGCTTCTTCCAGCAGGCGGGATTGGGCGTTGGTACGGTACATGACGGCGCACTCGCCCGGCTCACAGACCCGGCTGGAGGCCAGGCTGGCGATGGTGTCCACCACAAAGGCGGCTTCACTGTAGTCGTCCAGCGCTTCATAATAGAAGAGCTTCTCACCAGCGCCGCGCTCGGTGAAGAGACTCTTGCGGCGGCGGTGCGGGTTGCGGTCTATGACTGCCATGGCGGCGTCGAGGATGGTCTGCTTGGAACGGTAGTTCTGTTCCAGCAGGATCACGCGGGCATCGGGGAAATCCTGCTCGAAGCGCTGCACATTGCGGTAGTCCGCGCCGCGCCA
>CAIKOL010000173.1 GCA_903829085.1 uncultured Anaerolineales bacterium
ATAAGCAGGGCTTGCGCAAGGGGTTGAAGGTCATGGTCGGCGGTGTACCCACCAGCCAGGAATTCGCAGAAGAAGTGGGGGCGGATGCCTGGGGCAAGGACGCCATGGTCAGCATGGAAAAAGCACTCAAACTGGTAGGAGGCTAAAATGGCTAATCCCACGCTTGAAATGTTGCACGGCATGCTATACGGTAAAGGCCTGCGGTTTGGCAAACCAGGCGGGCTGGCACGCATCATTGCCTCCATGACGGGCGATCACGCCGACGTGATCCCGTTCATGGGGCCGCAGATCCATGACCACGTGATGACGGTCGCCAAAGTCCCGGCCCGCCTGTATTACTGGAATGCGGAACTGCTGGTCGACGCCCACCTGGCGGTCGACCGCTGGTACGGCTTTGATTCAGACACGATTGTTGCTGACGCCTATAACTTCGAAGTCGAAGCGCTGGGCGCCAGGATGATCTACAGTGACAACGCCATGCCCACGGTGGATGTCAGCGACCCATTGATCAAGGAGGCCTCCGACTTGGACAAGATCGGGTCGCTGGATGTCTCCAAAGGTCGCATCCCCATGGGGCTCGAGGTTGGCCAACTCTTCCTGAAAAAGGCTCCCGGACCGTTTGCCGGTGGTTTCTTCTGCTCCCATTGGAGTTTGATCTGCCAGGCAATGGGCTATCCCAAGGCGGTGCGAGCCATCAAGCGCGACAAAGGCTTTGCCACTGCCTTGTTTGACTGGGCCAATGACCGGGTGCTGTTCCCCTACATGCAGGCTTTTGCCAAAGCCGGGGTCAAGAATGCCAACGGCGCTGACGCCTGGTCAGCCTTCCCGGACCTGACGCCCGAACTGGTGGGAGAGTGGGTGGTGCCCTATGTCAAACGCCTGGGTGAACAATGCAAGCAGGAGCTAAAGATGACAGCCTCGGCGGGTGGAGCTGCCGGAGATTACTGCGAGGAGGATCCTGCCAAGTTCGACAAGGAAATCATGTTCAAATGCTGGAAGATGGCTTCCAATACCTTCTCGCTGAAATTAGCTTTCTCGGCCATGGGACGCACCCAGGATTGGGACATGACCTGGCTGCGTGATTTTGCCATCCAGGAGGGCAAAGGCGGGCACAGACTACCTGTCTTGGCAGCGCTGAATGGACGCTTCATGCGCGACAGCCAGCCTGATGAGATCGTCGCCAAGTTGCGCGAATGGATCAACATCCTGGGCCGCGACGGACGAATGCTGGTCTTCATCGGCAACGTCCCGGCTGACACGCCGTCCATGAACATCCATACGGCGGTGAAAGCCACCCACATGCTCGGCAAATATCCCATTGCCGCCGATCTGTCTGCGGTCAAGATCGATCCGCCTGCCGTCCAACCCTTTGATGAGTGGTTGAAAGGTCAGCCGGAAGCGGACATCATCTTCAAGGCCCGCGAGTGGAAGCCTGGGAACAAGAAGGTCTTTGCATGAGCATGATATTACAAGGGCGGGGTGACCCGATCACCATTGACCCGGCCGGCCCGGCGCGCATCATTGGAGAGCGCATCAACCCCAGCGGGCGCAAAAATCTCCGTCAGGCATTGCTGGAGGGTAATTGGGACTATGTCATCCGTGAAGCCATCCAGCAGGTTGAAGCCGGGGCGGACATCTTGGATGTCAACGTCGGCGGGAAGGGCATTGACGAAACTGTCGTATTACCCGAGCTCATCAAGCGGATCGCTGAGGCAGTCAATGTACCACTCTCCATTGACACACGTGTGCCGGCTGCACTTGAGGCGGCCTTGGCAGTCTGCCCTGGCCGCCCGCTGGTGAATTCAATTGGCGGAGAAGACAAGGTCCTGTCCGAGAATCTCCCCCTCATCGCCAATGCCCATGTCCCTGTCATCGTGCTATGCATGGGACAGGAGGGCATCCCTGCCAATGCGGATGACCGCTTGAGGATTGCGCACAAGGTATTGGACGCGGCGGTCCGAGCTGGTGTGGCAGAAAACGACGTGATCCTGGATCCGCTGGTCATGACCGTGGGAGCCGACGACCAGGCTGCCCGGGTCACGCTGGAAACGACCCGCCGCCTGCGCAAGGAATTCCCCAACAACAACATCACCGGTGGAGCCAGCAATGTCAGCTTTGGCATGCCGGCACGCCCGATCATCAATGCCCATTTTTTGAGTACGGCGGTTACGCTGGGCATGAATCTTCCCATCACCGATCCCACTGACGCCCAGCTAAAGTATGCCGTGTTGTGTGGTAACATATTCCTGGGTGGCGATCGTAAGACCCGCAACTACATGCGCCATTACCGGATGATCACGCCTGAGCAAGACCCACCCGCGCCACACAGGAACCCGCAAGCTTGATGGAAGCCCTTCGCACAAAGATTATTGCCTGCCAAACCATTGGGGAGGAGTTGAAACCACTCCTCCCCAATGGTTTTGAAATGGAAATGCTTGAATACGGATTGCATAACGACCCCAAAAAGCTCCATACGCAATTGCAGGTAGCGATCGATAATACCAGCCCGGAATATGGGACGATCCTGGTTGGTTACGGATTGTGTGCCAATGCCATCGTAGGCATCAAATCCCGTAACTTTAAATTGGTTATTCCAAAAGCAGATGACTGTATCACTTTATATTTAGGGTCACGGGAGGAGTATCTGAGTCAGCTTGCTCAGGCTCCTGGAACATACTACCTTACAAAGGGCTGGATTGAATGCGGCGAGGACCCCTACACAGTCTATTGCGCACTACGCCAGAAATATGGTCATGAAAAGGCTTACAAGATCACCAAGCGTTATATTATCAACTATACCCGCCTGGCATTAATTGACTCAGGAAATTTCAACTCGGAAGCTTACCGGAAATATGCGAAAATGGTGGCAGATCATTTTGATCTCACTTATGAAGAGATACCAGGTTCAAGGAAATTCCTGGAAAGATTTGTGCATGGAGAATGGGAGAAGGATTTTGTGATAGTTCCTCCTGGGGAGATAGTCCAATATGAAATGTTTTACAATCCTGGAAAGTAACTTCTCACTAAACTGGGATGTGGGGGGTGTGGGGGGGGCGC
>CAIKOL010000174.1 GCA_903829085.1 uncultured Anaerolineales bacterium
CGCCCAGCGGATGAACTGCCTGCGCCCGGCCAGCTTTTCGGCGTAATGGATGCTGGTGTTGACAGTGTGGTCCACACCCAGCAGCAGCACCCAGCCGTCGGCCTGTTCCAGCAACCCGAGCGGGGCGAGCTGGTCAGCCAGTGTCTGTCCGGACAGGAACTTTTCGGCGTTGATGCCGGCAAAGGATTGGATGGGGTGGTTGGAACGCCTGGCACGCGGGTGCCTGCGGAACATCTCCGGGATGACACCCATCAGCGGGTCGGCAGGCAGTCGGAGCGTAAAAAACTCGGCCATTTGGTTCTGGTCCTGCAGAGCGCCGTAGGTGATGGCATTGTCTAGCGGGCCGACCAGCGGGGTTACCATTGTCTTGTACGTGAACGTGGGTACCATCACCGAATTAAATGCCGCCGCCAGCGCGTTGACCACTGTTGCCGCGCCGCCTTCCACCTGGCCGAAGGATTTCAGCGATGAATGCACGATCACCGGCGCATTTGCCAGGCGCAGGTCGCGCAACCCCACCAGGATGTCTCGCAAGCGAACGGTCATCTCAGCAGCACAACTCCATGATCTGTTTTAGTATGTCGCCCGATTTATCCGGCTGGAAATAATAGACCCGGATGCCGAACTCGGACAACTCGTAGGCTGCCAGGGCCGACAGTGCTGCCAGCCCGGCTTTGCTGGTGAAGTAAGCCGCGCGCCGCTCCGTTCCCTTGGCGCGTTCCCCCACATGGACGATGACCCCGCTGCCATTTTCTTTCATGATGCGCCCCACCGACTGGGTCAGCAAAAAAGGCCCGTTCAGGTTCACATCCATGGTACGCTGCCAGTCCCAGTCATCCATCTCCAGCACCGTTTTCTGCGGCTCCACCTCGGCGCAGTTGACTAGGATGTCGATCCGTCCGAAATCATCCAGCACGGAATTGAGCAGGGTTTGAATGGGCATCTTTTTGGCGATATCTTCCACGTAAGCTTTCACCTGCCCGCCGGCGGCGAGGATATGGGCCACCGTCTCATCCAGGTTGACCGGCGAGACATCGTTCACCGCCACGATCGCATCCTGGGCGGCGAACGCTTCCGCCACCTGGCGACCGGTGCCCTTGCCCGCGCCGGTGACCAATACAACTTTGCCAGAGAAACCAGCCATACCGCCTCCTGCCGGACAGCAGCCAGAATCTGTCCTTGGGATGATTATACCCTTAGCTTCTAACAAAAAAACTACTTTCCTTTTTCGTATTTCTAATACCCGGGAACTAAAATAAGCACAATTAAACCATAATGATTTCCGAAAGGAGTTCGAAATGACTTACTTTGTTGCACCTTACCCGTATCGCATGGCCCGCCGCTGGGCCCGCATGGCTGGTTACGAAGAACCCACCCACGACTTTACCCTGGCAGTGGATGTCCGTGACGAGGACGACGCCTATGTTGTCAGCGCCCTGGTGCCCGGCTTGAAAGCCGAAGAACTGAACATCCAGATCCTGGAAGATGTGGTCACCGTGGAAGGCGAGTTCAAGGCTGATGAGCATGAGTACCTGATGCGCGAACTTCCGCATGGCTCCTTCAAACGCACCCTGCGCCTGCCGGCCGCTCTGGACGCTGAAAAAGCCCAGGCCAGCATCGTGGATGGCGTGTTGACCCTGCGCCTGCCCAAGGCCGAATCGGCCCGCCCCAAGACGATCAAGGTCGCCGTTAAATAAAGAACCAACCTGGTTCTCAGATATTCTCCTCCTCAGTCAGGACGCCCCCCGTGCGGGCGTCCTGATGTTTAAGCTGCCGCCATCCCGCCGGGGAAGGCGTTTTCAGGTAAAATACCTGCATCCTTTTTCAGGAGCCATTCCTTTGCAGCGCAAACTGGTCTTTCTCTTTCTTACCCTGATGCTTCTCACTTCCTGCTCGTTTGGAGGGGGAGGCACTCCCACGCCGGTAACTCCCACATCCATTCCTGTGCCGACCGCCTCCCCAACTTCCGTCTCGACCCCGCTGGCCATCCTGGTGTTGCCAGCCGACATGCCCCAGGCCGATTCAGATCAGTACCAGAAACTCATCTATGACCTGGCGCAGGCGAACGGGATGCGCTTCCAGGTGCGCAATGTGCTTACACCTGCGGATATGGCACTCGAAGGCCAGGCACTGAAGGTGGTTGTGGCTCTCCCGCCGGACCCGGGCCTGGCCGCGCTGGCGGCCGCCGGCCCGGGTGTGCAGTTCCTGGCAGTCAGCATCCCCGGCCTGGCCGCGGCTCCCAACCTGTCCAGCATTGGCGCCACGGGCCTGCCGGTGGACCAGCAGGCGTTCCTGGCTGGATATATTGCCGGGCTGGTGGCTCCGGAATGGCGGGTCGGCATCCTTTCGCAGAAGGATACCCCCGGGGGGGACGCGGCGGTCACGGCGTTCGAGAATGGGTTCCATTTCTATTGCGGCTTTTGTTTCAACCCCAATTTTCCCGGCCCCAATTCCCATAATTTTTACCCGATCATCGTCCGCATCCCCACGGATGCGCCCGAAAGCGACTATACCGGTTATGCCGACCTGTTGATCCATAACATTGTCAGGGTGGCTTTTATTTACCCGCAGGTTGCCACGCCCGCCCTGCTTTCCTACATGTCCCAGAGCGGTGTGATGCTCATCAGTCAGACCCTGCCCGGGGAGGATGTCCGCTCCAGTTGGGTTACCAGCATCCAGCCTGACCTGATCGCCTCCCTTCAGCGCATCTTCCCGGAGCTGGTGGCGGGCAATGGCGGACAGGTGGCTTCCACCCCGTTGTTCCTGGCTGACGTTAATACCACCCTGCTCAGTGATGCCAGGCAGCGCCTGGTGCAGGATGTGCTGACCGGCCTGGAAAACGGGACCATTGGCACCGGAGTAAATCCTTGAGTTTTGGCTTTTCTTACTTATAATATGACCATGCTGCTCACCATTGATCTTGGAAACACGAACCTGACCATCGGCCTTTACCAGGGCGAAACGCTGGTGCATCACTGGCGGCTGGCAACCGACCAGACCCGCATGCCCGACGAGTACGGTCTGCAACTGCTGGGCCTGCTGACCAATGCCGGGCGGACGCTTTCCGACCTGACCGGCATCTGCCTGGCATCGGTCGTACCGCCGCTGACAGGACGGGTGGCCCAGGCTTGCCGAGAGTACCTCAACCAGGATCCGCTGGTGGTGGATGCGGGCGTCAAGACTGGCATCCGGATACGTTACGAAGACCCGAAAGCGGTCGGCGCAGACCGGGTGGCGGATGCGGTGGCAGTGCTGCACCTGTACGGCGGGCCGGCCTGTATCATTGACTTCGGGACTGCCACGACCTTTAATGCGCTCACAAAGGAAGGCGATTACCTGGGCGGAGCGATCACGGCTGGGATCAACCTGGCGGCCGAGGCGCTCTTTACCCACGCTGCCAAGCTGCCGCGCATTGACCTGCAGCGGCCTCCATCGGTCATCGGGCGGAATACCACCCATGCCATGCAGTCCGGCTTGATCTTCGGTTATGTGGCCATGACCGAGGGAATGGTGGAACGGTTCCGCAAGGAACTTGGCCCGCAGATGAAGGTTATTGCCACCGGCGGGCTGGCTGAACTGGTGGCAAAGGAAACTCCGGTCATCCAGATCCATGCCCCCTGGCTCACCCTGGATGGCTTGCGGATCATCTGGGAACTCAACCGCCCTTGACAGCCTAAGGTTTCCGCGGATAATAAAGCGCAACAGGCGAGCCTAATTAACAAAAGCAATGACAGAGGAAAGTAGGTCAGTGAAAGCCGACAGGGAGATGCAGGCACAGACTGAGACCCGCACCCGGTGGAAACCGACCGAAGTTCCCTCTTGAGCTGTTCCGGTGAACAACGTGCAAAAGGATCGTTTGCACACCACTAGCCGGGATCGCACTCCCAGCGTTAGCAGGGAAGAGAATAGAGAATATTGAACAGAGAGCAGTTGGTTGTCATTTATTGACTGATCTCTTATCTCTGCTCTCTCTGAGCGGGCCGCGCAGCGGCTCATTTGGGTGGTACCGCGGGAAACCCCTCCCGTCCCAGAGTGGACGGGATTTTTTGTTTATTGGAGGCGAGTATGCTTGAAAAATTAAATGAAATCGAACGCCTTGGGTTGGAGGCACTGGAGACGGTCCGGGACGAGGCCGCTTTGGAAGCCTGGCGCGTGGCACACCTGGGACGCAGTTCAGCGCTGATGCAACTTTTTAATGGGTTTGGGCAACTCTCGAAAGAGGAGCGCCCGGTGATGGGTCAACGCGCCAACGAGGTGAAAAAAGCTCTTGAAGCGGCTTTCAATGCCAGGTCTGATGAGCTACGGCAGGCAGCCCTGAAGCGCTCGATCGAACAGGAGCGCCTGGATGTCACTTTACCGGGGCGGCGTGTTCCACTGGGCCGCCTGCATCCGGATACCCAGATCCTGCGAGAACTGTACCGCATTTTTGGCGAGATGGGTTTCCAGGTCTACTGCTCGCGTGAGGTGGAGAGCGACGAATATAACTTCCAGTTACTGAATTTCCCAATCGGACACCCGGCCCGCGATATGCAGGACACCTATTTCGTGGAGAGCGAGGGGCGCGGCGACAACCCGATCGTGCTGAGAACGCACACTTCTCCCGGACAGATCCGCGCCATGCGAGAAATTTCCTCCCGCAACCCGCACAACCCCGCGCCGGTGAGGATCGTGCTGCCGGGGATGGTCTACCGCTATGAACAGGTGGACGCCCGGCATGAGACGCAGTTCGACCAGATCGAGGGCCTGGCGGTCGGCCCGGGCATCACCTTCAGCGACCTGAAAGGCACCCTGGCTGACCTGGCCCGGCGGCTGTTCGGGCAGAACGTCCGCACCCGCTTCCGGGCCTCGTTCTTCCCGTTCACCGAGCCGAGCGCCGAATTTGATATTGAGTGCTTCCTGTGCGGCGGCAAGGGCTGTAATGTCTGCGGCGGCGGCTGGCTGGAGATCGGCGGCTGCGGCATGGTGCATCCGGTCGTGTTACAGAATGGCGGTTACGACCCGGAACGCTACACGGGCTTTGCCTTCGGGCTTGGCCCCCAGCGCATCGCCATGCTGCGCTATGGCATTAATGACATCCGCTATTTCTGGGAGAATGATCTAAGATTTTTGGAGCAGTTCTAGGAGTTCTTTATGAAAGCACCTTTATCCTGGTTGCGTGACTTTGTAGACATCGATATTTCGATTGCTGAACTGGCCCATCTCATCACCATGGCTGGCATGGAAGTGGAAGAAATCCGGATCATCGGCCTGCCCATGCCTGCCCCGGGCAGCGTGGATGCCCATCTCAGCGGGCTGGAGTGGGATCGTGAGAAGATCGTGGTCGCTTCCATCTCGGAGGTTCTGCCGCATCCCAATGCCGACCGGCTGGTGCTCTGCAAACTCTTTGATGGTCAGCAGGAACACATCGTGCTGACCGGGGCGCCGAACCTGTTTGAATACAAGGGCATCGGCCCACTCCCGAAGGCGCTCAAGGTGGCCTATGCCAAGGAAGGCGCCCAGATCTATGACGGGCACCAGGCCGGCCAGGTGCTGACCAGGCTCAAACGTGCCACCATCCGCGGGGTTGAGTCTTATTCGATGGTCTGCTCGGAAAAGGAACTGGGCATCTCGGACGAGCACGAAGGCATCCTCATCCTGGATGATGCTGCCCAGGCCGGGACCCCACTGGCTGATTATATGGGCGATGCCGTCCTGGATGTGAAACTGCTGCCAAGTTTCGCCCGCTGCGCCAGCATCCTGGGCCTGGCGCGTGAGATTGCTGCCATTACCGGGAAATCTTTGAAACCATCCATGGTTATCCGCCCAATGTCAAAAGACAGCGCCGGCGATTTTGCCGGGATCGAGATCACCAATCCGGAGTTGAACCCGCGCTTTGTGCTGGGCCTTATCCGGGAAATCGAAATCCGTCCCAGCCCGGCAAAGGTTCAGCAGCGGCTCAAGATGGCAGGGATGCGTCCGATTAACAATATCGTGGATGCCACCAACTATGCCATGCTGGAAATTGGCGAACCTCTGCACGCCTTCGATTATGACGTGCTGGTCGAGCGCGCAAAAGGGAAGCAGGTAAAAATCATCACCCGGACTGCTAAAACCGGTGAAAGCCTGACCACCCTCGACGGCGTGGAACGCAAGCTCGATGAAACCACCGTGCTGGTGTGCGATGAAGCCGGGGCGCTCTCGCTGGCTGGCGTGATGGGCGGACTGGAATCCGAGGTTTATGATGCCTCGGTTGAAGTACTGGACGCCCGGGGTATTGAAACTGAGACGGGAGAAACGCCCCAGGGCAAGGCCTCGGCCCGCGGCAAGAGCACCTCCTCCATCCTTCTGGAAGGCGCGGCCTGGAACTTCATCAATATTCGTAAAACTGCCCGCACCCATGACCTGCACTCCGAAGCCTCCTATCGCTTCGCCCGCGGAGTTCACCCGGCGATGGCCGAACGCGGCGTCCGCCGCGGGCTGGAGCTGATGCACGCCTGGGCCGGCGGCAAAATCACTCCCGGGGTGGTGGATAATTACCCGCTCCCGCCAAAAGACCCCGTGATCGAGATCACACCTGCCGATGTGAAGCGCTGGCTGGGTGTTGAAGTACTGGTTGAGCAAATGAAATCCATGCTGGAACGTCTTGAGTTCACCTGCACCCTGGTACCCGCAGGAGGATTGCGGGTGACAGTGCCCGACCACCGCATTGATATTGGCGAGGGCGTCACCGGCAAAGCCGATATTGTCGAAGAAATAGCGCGGGTCTACGGGTACGACAACATCCCCGAAACGCGCATGGCCGACGAACTACCGCCCCAGTTGGGCAACCCGCTGCTCGACAAGGAAGAGCGCGTGCGTGACCTGCTGGTGGCCGAGGGCTTGCAGGAAATTATCAGCTATCGGTTCACCACACCCGAGGCCGAGGCACGCCGCCTGCGGCCTGACACGCCTCCCGACGATAAGCCCTATGTGCGCATTGCCAACCCCATCGCGCCTGACAAGGCTGTCCTGCGGCACAGCCTGCTCGCCAGCCTGCTGGAAGCTGCCGAGCGCAACGCCCGCGGACGCGAACGGCTGGCGCTGTTCGAGATCGGCCCGGCCTTCCAGGCATCCGAGTCCGGAGACCTGCCCGACGAATTGCAGCGGCTGGTACTCCTGCTGGCTGGCCCGCGCGCTCTGCCAGGCTGGCAGCCGGCGGATACCACTCCGATGGATTTTTACGATCTCAAAGGCATCCTTGCCACACTGCTGGAAGGGTTGCGCATCCCCGAGCTGCGCTTCGAACCAGCGGACCACCCCAGCTTCCACCCGGGGAAGTGTGCGCATATATTATCTGCTGAGAAGCAGATCGGCGTCTTTGGGGAACTGCATCCACAGGTGCGCCGGCAGTACGATTGGCCGGCTTCGTTCCGGAGCCCGATCCTGGCTGCCGAGCTCGACCTTGAAGCTTTGCTGGTTCTCATCCCGGCCCTGCACCAGACCGAGGCCGTTCCCACGCTCCCGCCCGTACTGGAGGACCTGGCCATTGTGGTGGATGAAAGCATCCCGGCTGAACGCGTTGCCGAGCTTATCCGCCAGACCGGCGGCAAGGTGCTGACCGAAGTACGCCTGTTCGATGTCTACCGCGACGAGAAGATCGGGGCGGGCCGCAAGAGCCTGGCTTACAGCCTGACCTACCAGGCGGTGAATAAAACCTTCTCTGACAAGGATGTAGCCGGGATGCGCGCTCGCATCCTGCGCCGCCTGGAGCAGGATCTGGGCGCTGTGCTGCGGAGTTGATTCCAAACCGCACCTTTAGGTGCTTGCATTAAGCGCCTGTCGCATGTATACTGGCAACAGATTAAATCATTCAGGAGGATGACTTATGGAAGAGAAGAAACCCAATAGAACCGGTGCCATTATCGGCACGATTGCAGCCATCCTGTTATGCGGCTGCCCCGGATTGTCCTTGTGCCTGTTGGGCGTATGGGGCGCCACGGGTACAATGCCCGATTTCTGGAACGGCTATGGAAACATGGCGAACTTGTACGGGTTTGGCATGCTGTGCGTGGCGGTGATATTCATTGCCATCGCAGTTGTGGTGCCAGTGCTGCTCCTGCGCAAGAAGAAAGTTGTGCCCGAGTCTGCCCCGGTGGATATTCTGCCTCCGCAGGAACCCCTGCCCCCGGCTTCATAGCTCTTATAACCAAGAAAATTGCGGCGCTCATAAAAGAGCGCCGCAATATTTATCTGGAACTTTAGCTGTTATTTCACCAGATCCTGGGTTTCAGGATGTTTCTGGATATACGCGGC
>CAIKOL010000175.1 GCA_903829085.1 uncultured Anaerolineales bacterium
CGCTC
This sequence comes from uncultured Anaerolineales bacterium, assembly GCA_903829085.1. Classification (GTDB taxonomy): domain Bacteria; phylum Chloroflexota; class Anaerolineae; order Anaerolineales; family Villigracilaceae; genus UBA877. The sequence goes on from CAIKOL010000175.1 coordinate 6, forward strand.
CCCTACCTGTCTCAACCTGAAGACCCCGACCGCGCCTATCCAGGCGGTCACTACCTGCCGTTCCCCCTTTCAGTTGTCACCCTCCAGGGCAGCGGAAATTTCTCCATTACGATAGGAATATCTCAATGATCTGGGGTACAGGAGCACCCATCCATGAGTGCAGATGGGGATTCCCCAATTGGATAATAAATATGTCATCTCAAAAAAAAAGGGGAAAGGTGGGAGTTTTTGAGAAGATACTAATAAGAATCTATCCGAAGATTATTGAAGAACCACATTTTGAGTGTGTGCAGCTTCGCTGCACACACTCAAAATGCGAACTCCTCTTGAATTTTCGGATAGATGTTAAATGAATAATTGCACGAACTAATTTTTTATGGTAAAGTTTGTCCAGAAAATTCAAACAGAGGTGCGCAATGGAAAATCAAATGATCCCCGATATCATCATCAGTCGACTGCCAATCTATTTGCGCGCCCTGCGGCACATGCAGGACATGGGGAAATTCACCACTTCTTCCCAGGAGCTGGGAGTGGTGGTGGGTATCTCTGCTGCCCAGATTCGCAAGGATCTCTCGCAGTTCGGTGAATTCGGAAAACAGGGCACCGGCTACGATATTGCATTCCTGATTGGTCAGTTGCGAGAAATCTTGAAGGTGGAGCGCGTCTGGGATGTGGCCGTGGTCGGCATGGGCGATATGGGTCACGCCCTGGCTCGTTACCAGGGCTTCAGCGACCGTGGCTTCCGCGTTGCATTGGTTTTCGATAACGATCCTGCCAAGATTGGCGCACAGGTGGGCAATTTTGTCGTTCGTGACATGCACGAAATTGTGGGCGCCATCCGCAATTCTGGGATCAGGTTGGCAATGTTATGCGTTCCCGCCCAGGTTGCCCAGGAGGTGACCGACCTGCTGGTCGAAGCCGGGGTTAAAGCAATTTTGAACTATGCTCCCATCAGCCTGAGCGTTCCAGCGGGGATTCGCGTGCAATATCTTGACCCGTCCATCGGGTTGCAGAGAATGACCTACTACATGGATTGACTTTTCACCAGGAAAAATCGGCGCTCCATTGAGCGCCGTTTTTTAATTCCATGGAAAACGGACAAAAGTCTTTAAGGCTGGAAAGGGACCGCCGTAAAGCCCAACCCATTCGGCCCCACGTGGGTACCAATGGCAGTGGTAACGTTGACCAGCAACGGCTGGACGGTTACCTTCGATTTCACATCTTCAAGTAATTGGCGAGCAGCGGATTCGGCATTGGTATGCAATACTGCCAGCCGTTCCAGCGGCCCCCATGAATTGAGTGTATCCAGCAGGCGCTCGATCCCCTGCAGGCGCGTGCGTGCCATGCCCAGCCGGTGCACAAACCCATAACGCAGTTCAATAATGGGCTGGAGATGGAACATGGTTCCGATCTTTGCCAATGCCCAGGGGACGCGTCCGCTGCGATGGACATACTCAATGGTATCCAGCAGCGCCGCCAACCGTACCCGGCGGCGGACACTTTCCACCAGCGTGGTCACTTCCTCCAGGATGGCACCCTGCGCAGCAGCTTCCGCTGCCTGGATGACCTGGAACCCCAGCCCCAGGCTGAGCTGTCCGCTATCCAGGACTCTGACACGCTGGCCAAATTCCTCCGCCGCCAGGCGGGCGGAATTGAAAATCCCGCTCAACTCTATCGGTGGATGAATGGAAACCACGAAATCCGCCCCGGTTCGCAACAATTTTTCATACCGTTCCAGGAACGAACCCACCGACGGAGAGGAGGTTGTCGGCGGAGGGTTCAGGTTCGGCAGGCGGGTATAAAAATCTTCTCGGGATAGCTCAACTCCATCAGTGTAGCTGACACCACCAATATTTACCAGCGCCGGGACAATTTCAATGCCGTGCCGTCCGGCCAGGTCAGCCGGGATATCGGCAGTGCTGTCAGTGACAATTCCGATTTTCATGCTCGCTCTATTCGGACTTTTCCATGATGGCCAACCCGGTGGTCTGCGGGCCAAATAACGCTGCAAGGTGTGGCCCAAGCACATGCTCGCTGAACGGCGTATCCGGAAAAGTTGCCCCCACATACTGGCGCACAGGTCGGGTGCGGATGGTATTGTGGCTGGTACCGCGCACCAGGGCAATGTGGGCGGGAGCATCGAACTCGTTGATGAACTCCAGAAAAGACTCGAACAGGTGTCGTTGTGTGCGCACTTTTTCCATTGGCGCCAGGCGGCCTTCTTCGATGGTATAGATGGGCAGGATCCCCATCATCTCAGCCACCAGCGCCTGGGAATAATCCATGTAGCCGGATTTCGCCAGGAACGTCAATTCCGGTATGCAGAATAGCATGTAGATGTGCGGGATGGATGCGCGCATCTTTCGTTCAATCTCCGCTGGCGGAGCGCCCGTTGCTGCCGCAGCCGCTGCGCTTTGGACGAGCAGCCCCAACCCGACGCTGGTCGTTTGTGAATCGATCACCACGATTTTGGAATGGTTGTTGTATAGTTCCGCAGCGGAAAGTGCAGACTTATAAGTGGAATTGAGCTGGGAGGAAAGCGTGAGCACGAAAACTGTGTCGTACTCGTGGCTTAACCGGGCGTAATACTGGGTGAAGTCTTCCATCGAAGGGGATATCAATCCCTGCACCTGGTCTTGAGGCTGCCGGGATCCGTCCCCTCGCGATAGTCTGGTTTGAAATGCAAATGGAACGATGTGCACCCGTTCACGCCCCGGAAAATCCGCTTGTGTAAACTGCGCAGTGCTGTCGGTGAGGATGCAAACGTTGGTCATGGGGAAATTGCCTGAAGCCTGGCCTCCGGCCAAGGCAGCTACTCGATGGAAATAATGAAATGATAGTGGGGCTGGCCGCCATCCTGCAATTCGATTTCCTGTGCAGGATAAGCCGCTCGGATCACATCCACGATGCGGTTGGTTTCTGTTGTGGGCAGGCCCTCACCATGAAAGAGAGTGATGAGTTCATATTTGTCTGCCTGGGCGTGTGCCAATGCCCCCAGGCAGGCTTCCTCCACCGTCGGCTTCGAGATGGCCAGCTTGCCATTCACTAGGGCAATCACCTGGCCCTGCTCCACCGAAACGCCATCTATCTCAACTGTGCGTGTGGCGGTCGTAACTTCAATCGTTATCACATCCTCGATGGCTTTGGTCATCCTGGCAGTCACCGTATCAAAATCACCATCCGGGTTCAGGTGCATCATCGCTGCCAGCCCCTGCGGGGTGCTGCGGCTGGGCACGACATGCACTTTCTTGACGGTGACATCCCTGGCCTGCTGGGCTGCCAGGATGATATTCTTGTTGTTGGGCAGGATGATCACCTTGTCGGTGGGCAAATTCTCGAACGCATCCAGGAAATCTTTCGTGGAAGGGTTCATCGTCTGCCCGCCCTCCACGATGGCCGCTACACCCAGGCTGGCGAAGACGCGCGAGATGCCCGCCCCCGGCGAGACCGCCACGATGGCGATCTGCCCTGGTTCGATTTTCAACAGTTCAATGCGTGCCCCGGCGGCTTTATGGTCAATTCCTTCCATCTGGGCGATCAGGTTTTCCATACCGATCTTGGTGATGGTACCCAGGCCCATGACGAAATCGATCGGTTCGTAACGTTTTTCGGTCGGGACATGGATATGCATACGGTACATTCCTTCACCTTCGCCCACCTGGATGGAGGTACCGATCTTTTCCAATTCGAGGTAAAACTTTGGTAGGTCAAGCGTTTCCCTGGGAATAAAATCCACAACCACTTCGTAATCTTGTCCCGGTTCAATCGAATCCATCGCGTTCTCCAGGTTCATCGCCGAAAGTGGCTGGACGTTTGCCATGGGGGTGTCCAATGGCTCTCCATGAATAAAGCGCAGCATCCCATCCAGGATGAAGAACAACCCCTTGCCGCCTGCATCCACCACGCCGGCTTGCTTGAGCACCGGAAGCAGGTCTGGGGTCCGCTGAACTGAGGCATCCGCCTCGCTGACCACCCGGGCCAGGATCTCGCATGGGTCGTCTGTTTCCTGGAGTGCCTGCGCGGCTGCTTTCGCCGCGTCCTTGGCAACCGTCAGGATGGTTCCTTCCACTGGGCGCACAACGCCTTTGTACGCCGTGTCACGCGCTTCGGCAAAAGCGTGCACCAGGGCCGCACCATCCAGCACCTCCTTCTCGTGCAGCCCGCGCGCAAAACCGCGCCACAATTGGGAAAGGATCACGCCCGAATTGCCGCGCGCACCCATCAGCGCGCCCTGCGAAACCGCCGCAGCCATCTGTCCGATCCCCCGATGACCGAGAGCTTCGATTTCATTGAAAGCTGACTGCATGGTCAGCACCATGTTTGTGCCGGTATCGCCATCCGGCACAGGGAATACGTTGAGTGCATTAACCATTTGCTGGTTGGCTCGCAACCAGGTCAGGCCTGCTTCGATTAGCTGCTTGAGAACCTGCCCATCAACAGGGGAGCATTTTAGACGCTCCAGCCGCGCTTGAACATCCGCTTTCATACTTCTAAATTCTCCTCGCTTTATTCAGAATCACTCACGTGCAGGCCCTGAACATGTACATTGACATGATGAATGGGCATTCCCAACGCCTTTTCCACCTGGTAGCGCACGGCATTGGCCACACTGGCAGCCACCGATGTGATCCGGGTGCCGTATTCGATAATGATATGGACATCAATATCAATTTCCTCGCCGTTGTAATGCACTGCCACACCATGCACCGGTTCCTTGGTCAGCGTTGCAGAGATTCCCTCTGCCAGGTTCTTCGGTGCCAGGTCAACCACACCATAGGAGGTCAGCGTGGCATGATAAGCAATCGTCGTCAGAGCGTTCGGCGAGATATGGATGGTACCTAAAGTGGTAGTTTCTTTGCTCATGGTTTTGTCCTTTATACGTATCATCTCAAAAAGCTGGGGGCTGGGTGTGTGCGGGCTGCGAAACAGCCCGCACACACCCCCCTCCGCCTCCCCAACATATTGAAAAGATGCCTGTATCCTTTTTAATAACACTTGACTTGTACAAGGATACGTTTCGTGGTAAAATACGCCGCTCTCAAAAGACAGGCACAGGATCTATCTGCAAGAAAGGAAGTTAAGAAAATGGCGAAATGCGCTCACTGTGGTAAGGCCACTACATTCGGTCATAGCGTCTCCTTCTCCCATCGTACCACCAATCGTCCGTATTATCCCAACCTGCAAAAGGTAACGGTCATTGAGAACGGTCGAAAGGTAAGGAAGACTCTGTGTACCAAGTGTATCCGCACGCTGGTTAAGACAGCGTAACAGGTTATTATTCTTCAAACAAGGTCACGGCATACGCCGTGATTTTTGTTTTCCACAAGATGGAACAACTTTATTCGTTGTTGTTTCCGAAATATTGTTACGACTTTATTCGGTTTTGTTGCCCGGACGTAGTAACGACTTTAGTTATGATTTCATTTCTTAATGCCTGGATGCCTGCCGCGATTCCATCCGGATGATGAAAAACGGCATATGCCGCCACGAACGCCTCTGCGCCCGCTTCCCGTACCCGGGAAACGGTCGCCGCGGATATGCCACCGTCTACTTCCAGCCAGGCCGTTGACTGGATCTCATCCAACCTGTGGCGGACTTCGACCACCTTGGAGACTATCTCCGGCATGAATGCCTGCCCTGAATAACCGGGATGGACGGTCAACACCAGCACCTGGTCGGCCAGGTTCAAGGCAGGCTCGAGGGCGCTGGCGGGGGTTTCCGGGTTGAGCGTCACCCCGGCTTTGCAGCCGAGCGATTTGATCATTTTCAAAGTACCGGCAATATCCGGGCAGGTTTCCACGTGCACGATCAGGGAGCTGGCTCCGGCCTGCGCAAATGCTTCCAGCAGGTTCTCCGGGCGCTCGATCATCAGGTGTATATCCAGCGGCAGGTTCGTCGCCCGGCGGCAGGCTTCGACGATGACCGGCCCCATGGTCAGGTTCGGGACAAAATGTCCATCCATCACATCCACGTGGATCCAGTCCGCACCGGCGGATTCGGCTTCAGAAATCTGCTCACCCAGGCGGGTGAAATCCGCCGAGAGGATCGAAGGGGCTATGATGATGGTCGGCTTCATCCCGGATCACCGAATGGGCGGATTATAAACGAAATAGATCCACATCCAGAACGGGATCAGTCCCAGTACGGCCACCAATGCAACCAATCCCAGGCCTACCGACGCCCAGTCAATCTCGGCTATAGGCTGGGACGCAGGGTGGACTTTTTCCGCTGGCGTTGTTTCAACAACCACCTGGGCCACTTCGGGGGTCAAGGCCAGCGCTGGGGCGCTTCTGGCGTTTCCAAAATTCAGCAACACGCGCCCCAATTGATCCGCTGTCCGGTACCGCTGCGAAGGTTCCTTGGAAAGGACTTTCGCCTGGATCTGCTCCAGCAGCGGAGAAATCTCCGGGATCATTTCGCTTAACAAGGGCGGTTCATCTTCAACGTGCATGCGGGCCAGTTCAACGGCTGTAGGTGCCTGGAAAGGCAGCGAACCGGTCAACATCTCGTACATAATCACCCCCAGTGAATAAACGTCCGAGGCTGGTGAGGGAGCTGCCCCGGCGGCCTGTTCAGGCGCAAAATACTGCGGCGAGCCCCAGACCAGATCGCTTTTTTCATCGGGATGGATGGTGGAGAGGGCGCGAGCAATGCCAAAGTCGGCGACTTTGAGCCGCATGTCAGGCGTCACCAGCATATTCTGCGGTTTCACATCGCAGTGCACCAGCCCAGCCCGATGGGCATAACCGATCCCTGCACAGGCCTGGATCAACAGAGGCACCGCCTCCTCGGGGCTGAACCGGCCGTGCTGCTTGATCAGCGTCTTCAAATCCGTCCCTGGCACGTATTCCATCACCAGGAACAGTTGCCCATCATCCAGACCAAAATCGTGCATGGTGACAATGTTCGGGTGGGAAAGGTTGGCGACCGCTTTGGCTTCCTGGCGGAAGCGTTCCTGGAAGGCCGGGTCGCGTGAATAATTCTCGCGCAGTACTTTGACCGCCACCTGGCGTTCCAGCATCAGGTCGCGGGCGCGGTAAACAAAAGCCATTCCGCCTTTACCGAGCGGTTCCAGTAGCTGGTAGCGATTATTCAGTACTCTTGGCTCTTCCATAGGCTGTCTGCGGGGATTATAACACGCTGTTTTTAGGGTCATTTCCTTCCGCCCAAAGTATAATCAATGCGTGGCTGACACACTGCTTATCTATAACCCCGCAGCCGGACGCATTTCTGTGCGCCCTTTTATCAGCGCTGTGATCCGCACGCTGAGCGACCACGGCTGGCGCGTGGAAGTTGCCGAATCCCTCAATGGACGTCATACCACGCAACTGGCCCGTATGGCTGCCCAGGAAAACTTCCGCGCGGTCTTTGCCATCGGCGGGGATGGCACCGCCGGGCAGGCCGCCGCGGGCTTGATTGGTTCATCAACCGCTCTGGGGATCCTTCCCGCCGGGACGACCAACGTCTGGGCGCAGGAACTGGGGATCAATGCCTTCGTCTGGCCGCATTTCCGGGCCCTCAGCCAGAACGCGCACATTCTGGTCGAATCCACCCCCTGTGCCATCGACGTCGGGTTGTGTAACGGCCTGCCCTTCCTGATGTGGGCTGGGATCGGGCTGGACGCCATGACAGTCCAAAAGCTGCTGCCGCGCAAGCGTTTCCAGAAATACCTTAACATCCCGGAATATGCTGCCACCACCCTCTGGAATGCTTCCATCTGGCACGGGATGAACTTGTGCGTCACTGCCGATGATGAACAGGTTGCAGGTCACTATCTTCTGGCTGTGGCAAGCAATATCCGCCATTATGCCACGGTCAAGATTTCCCCTTCAGCCTACCTGGATGACGGGCAGATGGACCTGTGGCTTTTCTCAGGCAGCACCCTGGCGGATGCCTTCCGCGTCATGTTCGATATCCTTTCCGGCCGGCATGAAACATCGGATCAGGCTCGCTGCATCCCCTTCCATAAGGCCACCATCGAGTCCGGCACTCCCTTCTCTCTCCAAATGGACGGAGAGCCGATGCTGGGCACACGCCTGGCCTCCCTTGAAGTGCTCCAGGGTTCTTTACAGGTTCTTATCCCGCCGAAAGCATGGGATTTGTTGATCCGTAAAAAGGTATAATTCATGGCAAGCTTGGTTTTCTGCCTGCTGCCCTTTACCCGATGAAAAATATTCTGAACGCTAAAGTGCTGATTGCGGCGCTGGTGCTCGCCAGCGTTTTGTTGTGCGCCAGCTTCGTCTACATCCTGGTCAGGCGCCCTGCTGCCGCGCCTCAGGACCCGAACCCTGCAATCGCTGCATTGACCATCATCCCCGCCCCCACCTCCACCCAGTATGCTCTGCTCCCCATGTTGACGATCTTTCCTCCCACGCCAGTATCCTCCCCCACCCCGGCGCCGGGACAAATTGCCCTCGGGGTCTATGTACAGGTCGCCACTGGTGTGGATGCCCTAAACCTGCGGTCGGACCCCGGGCTGAAGTCCCAGATACTTTATCTGGCTTTTAATTCGGAAGTTTTTCTGATAACCAATGGGCCGCGACAGGCGGATGGTTATACCTGGTGGTATCTCACCGCCTCCTATGACATCTCCCGCGCCGGGTGGGCCGCCCAGGATTTTCTGACAGCCATCCCGACACCGTGACCTTCCATATAAATTATGAAACCCACCTCCATCACCGCCCACCGCGAGAAAAAAGAAATGGCCGTCATCTGGGACGACGGCCATACCAGCCTGTATCCATTCTCCTTGCTGCGCTCAGGTTGTCCGTGCGCCGAATGTCGCGGCGGGCATGACAAAATGGGACTCACTCCCGACCCGTCCGTTTTCACGGAGACACTGCCAGACTCCCCCGCCACCCGCTTGACCAACCTCATCCCGGTTGGCTCGTATGGCCTCAACCCAGTCTGGGAGGATGGGCATGATGCCGGGATATACCGCTGGGATTACCTGCGGGCGTTGTGCCCATGTGGGGAGTGCAGGAAATAAGAATTCGGCGGCAGTTCACCTGCCGCCGAATTTATTTATGGTTAATCACGTTATTTCTGCAAACCCTCCGGGATTTTTTCCCGCAAAGATTGGATTTCCTCCCGTAATTTTTTCACTTCCTGTTGCAATTGCTCACTTTGATGGGATAACTTTCGGAGTGCTCTAAAAAACAGCCAAACTACAAGCACCGGGATGCAGAGAAGGATGATGTTGAAGACAACTACTAAAATCTCACCCGGACCAAACGAGTTTATCATCATATCAAGTTCCTCTTTGCGGACCTCAATTATGGTGTTTTGGTAGGCGTCCTTGTCAAACTCGGGCCGGGTGTCACACTCTGCCCCTTTGTCGGGCTGGGCGTAATCGTTGCGGTCAGTGTCCTGGTTGGAGAGAGTGTAGGCGTGAAGGAGGGAGTTATGTCGACATGCTGGAAGGCCTCCATTCGCCACGCCTCCGGCATCGCCCCGGCTGGCAATGCAATTAACTTCAACCAGTTATTGCGCGCCCCGATATCCGAGGTGGGATCACCGATCGCCTCCAGGAAAAGCGCTTCCCAGTAATAGACTTGCGCCTTGGTGATGTCGGTATGCGCCAGCGGATAGGCTTTCTGTTCTGCCTGTATGTAGGCATCGCCGGGCTTGCCTTGCATAAAATAGGCGCGCCCGATGCCAAGTTGAGAATCAAAGTCTGCTGGATCGATTGAGACGGCGGCTTTAAAATCGGCTTCGGCCAGGGTCGAGTTATTAAGATTCAGATAGGCTGTCCCACGTTGAAAAAACGCTTCAGCATCGCGCCGGTTGGCATTGATCGCCCTGTTGAGCATCCCCACCGCCGCATCATATTCTCCGGCCGCGTTGTAGGCGATCCCCAGTTGCACAAAGGCACTGGCATCATCCGGTCTGTAAACCGTGTAAGTTTGCAGCACGCTCACCGCCTGGGCGGTCTGCCCGGTGGCAATATACGCCCGCGCCATCGCCAGGTAGGCTGGGATGAGTGTCATGTCCAGCTCGTTGGCATGGGTGGCCGAGTCGAGCGCGGCCTGGTTCTCCCCCAGCTTCAATTGTGCATCTGCCAGGTAAAGGTAAGCTAGCGCGGAACCCGGGCTGATCTCGATCGCGGTCTCAAGGTCCGCCTTGGCCGCGGTCGGGTTGCTTTCAAGCATGTACTCGCCGCGCACAAGATAGGCCTCAGCATAATTCGGATCGAGCTGGATGGCGGCATTCAGGTCATTGATGATATCCGCATTCGGATTCAGGCCCAGGTTGGCCCGGGCGCGTCCCAGGAAGGCCGGGGCAAAATTGGAGCCCACACCGATCGCCTGCTGGTAGGCATTCCTGGCGCTGGTGAAATTGCCCTGCATCCGGTAACTTTCACCAATGAAAAAATAAACATCCGCAGCGTTGGGCTCGCTTTTAAGCACGTCCTGGAATTGGACCCGGGCGATATCGAAATCACCCAGCTCCAAAGAACGCAACCCGGCTTCAAATGAAGCGCTGACCAGGCCGGTATGCTGGGTGGCTACGTACAGCGGCGTAGGCGTATAAGTGTTTACAAGGAAGAATGACAACGGCGTGGGACCCAGGAATGTGGGCGTGGGACTGCGATAGAGTGGCGTGGTCGATGGGGTGAGGGTCATGGTCACACTGGGACGGCGTGTGGCTGTACTGATGCGCACCATGCTTGCCGGAGATTTTAGTGACCCAACGATGATCAAGCCGCCAACCACCACCACTGCAATTCCCAGGATCACGAACAGCCTTAACACCGGGTTGTTCCAGCCGCGTTTTTTCTCCTTTGGCTCCTGGGGCACGGACAGCTTTTCCTCCCATAGACGCACCCTTTTCACCGGGAAGGGCGGGATCGAATCGTCCGGGGGCAATGCTCCCAGCAAGATCAGCCCGCGCTTGGCGGAATAATTTTGCGGGTCGGCTTTCAGCGCCATCTGCAGGCAATACAGGCGTTCTTTTTGAGTTTCCACCGCCGCACTCAGCCAGGTCCAGTAGGTCGAATTCGTCTGATCCGTTTTGAGCAGGCGCGTCAGCAAATCACGCGCCCGCACCCGGTCACCCAGGCGCAGCGCATCAACTGCCTCGCGCAGCATCGTGTTTTCCCCGGATTCTTCCGAAAGTAAATCCTCTTCATCGGCCATGAATTGAGTTTAGCACAGCCTGGTGGTGGCTGCAAGTGAAACGTGTATAATCCCTGCATGCGAAGATTTCTGGTTTTCCTGTTCCTGCTTTCACTTTTATCCGCCTGTGCCGAGAAAACCGAAACGGTAACGACCCTTGCCCCGCCGGTGCCTTACCAGACCTCCACTCCTTCTGAGTTTCCCACCCTTGTGCCTCCACTGACCGGGATGACCCTGCCCACCCCTACAACTTTCACCTACACCGTTATCCAAGGGGATACCTTGATTGGCATCGCCACCCGTTACGGCCTCACCCCGGAGGCGCTCATGGCTGCCAACCCGGATATCCAACCGGCCTCCCTTCCGGTGGGCACAATCCTCATCCTCCCCACTGACAACTGGACCCCTGTCGCGCCAACGCCCACCCCAGTCCCAATCCCGATTTTACAGGCGCGCTGCTGGCCTGAGATGGATGGCGGGGCTTGGTGTTTTGCCCTGCTGAAAAATGACAACGCCGAAACACTTGAAAACCTGTCCGCCCGGTTCGCTCTGCTGGACACCAGCGGGCATGAACTCGCCAGCCAGGCTGCTTTTGCTTACCTGGATATCCTCCCCCCCGCAGGCTCCATGCCGCTGGCGGTTCATTTTCCACCGCCTGTACAGGCTGGCGTTTTGGTGAGTGCCCAGGTACTGACAGCCATCCGCCTGCTGCCGGGAGATTCCCGTTACCTGCCGGTGACACTGGATGACACGCTGGTCAGCCTGGATGTCTCCGGGCGGACGGCGCAGGTCACCGGGAAGGTGAGCCTGATCGGGACGGTCGCAGCCAACACCCTCTGGGTTCTGGCTACCGCCTACGACGCCTCCGGGAACGTGGTGGGGGTGCGCCGCTGGGAATCCTCCTCCGCCCTGGCAGCCGGTGCGCCCGTCTCTTTCGATTTCCTTGTTTCCAGCATTGGACCGGCCATCGACCGGGTGGAATTCCTGGCAGAGGCCCGGCCATAAAGAATCCTCTCCCATTCGGGAGAGGATTCAATGAACACAGGGGCTATTTCACGGCTGCAAGTACAAATAGCGTTCAATGGGGATACTGATCGGCGTGAATACAAAATTTTTCACAGTCGGCCTGACCAGCTCGTAGGAAACTGCATGGGTGAGGAAGAGCGCCGGCGCATCCTGGACGATCATCTGCTCGGCTTGTTGGTAAAGTGTGATGCGTTTGGTCACATCCTGTTGCACGCGTGCCTGGTCCAAAATGGCATCCAGCGCCGGGTTGCTGTAATGGCCGGTATTCTGCTCTGCGCCGGTATGGAACAGCACATCCGCAAAATTCTCGGGGTCAGGATAATCCCCGCACCATCCACTTGAGAAAAGCTGCCCATGCTGGCCTGAGTACAACAGGTCGGAAAAGTGATCCGGATCAAGGTTCTCGATGGTGATGGTCACTCCCAGGTTCTGTTGCCACATTTGGGCCATGGCCGCCACGTCTGCACCTGCCGAACTACCAAAGCCGGCCTCGGTGAAGACGATCGGCGGGAGTCCCTGCGGACCTCCATACTTGGATTCGGACAATAGTTGGCGCGCCTGCACGGGGTCATAGGGCAGCCCCTGCAGGTCCGGGTTATAACCCGGCAAAGCGGGCGGATAAAGCCCGTTCGCTGGCAGACCGACACCGTTATCGACCACATCAATGTACTTCTGCTTATCGAAGGCCATCGCGAAGGCCTGGCGCACCTTGACATCATCAAAGGGCGGCTGGCTTACATCAAAAACAACATAATCGGTGCACAGGCTCACGCCGCTGTACAGATCGGCGTGCAGCGGGTCAGCCGGGTCAAGTACGCGTGCCACGTCTGAAGTGGAAACGCCAGCCATATCGATCTCGCCGGATTCGAACAAGGAAATGTCAATACCCGAATACAACTCTACTACAATTTGCGGGATGGCCGGCGGTCCGAGGTAGAAATCCTGGTTGGCAGTGTAGACCATCAGCTGGAAGCTGTCCCAGCGGGTCAATTTATACGGCCCCGTGCCGTTTGGCGTGCGGTACCAGTCCGAGCCGGACGCAACATTTTTCTGGTCCAGTACAAAAGCCACCGGCATGGTCAATTTGAACAGGAAGTAAGGCTTGGCAGCATCTATCGTGACCTGCAGGGTATGCTCGTCGAGCGCTTTCAACCCGGAGATGTGGTCAGCCGACCCGGCGTGCATCTCAGCCACGCCAACGATATCGCCCAGGTAGGTTAGCACGGTATCCGATTGGGTGGCCGGGTTGGCGGCACGTTCCCAGGAGTAGATCACATCCTGTGCGACCACCGGGCGGCCATCCTGGAACTTGGCATTCGTCCGTAAGTGGAAGGTGTAGACCGTGCCGTCTGTCGAAATATCCCACGAACCGGCCAATTCAGGTGTGATGCCCAGGTCAGGGCCCAGGGAGACCAACCCGCTGAAAAGGCGTTTATCGCCAGCATCATGTTCGGTGGCCGGGTCATAATCGCGTGAGTTGGTGCTCTCGCCGCCCGATAAGAAGAGCGCCTGGCTGCGGTTCACACCGTCGACGACCGGCGACTCGAAGACCATCCCATTCAACAGGGTCGCCACGTTGTTGGCATAAAAGTCATAAGCCGCAGGCGAGCCATAGGTCAGCATAAAGAACAGGCGCGTCCCATAAATTGCGCTTGTCATGTTGATCTTCAATCCTGTGCCGTTGCTGCTGGCGGTCACCACCCGGCTCCAGGCTGATGGTCCACTTGCAAGGCTCAAAGCTGCATCGCTGACGATCTGCACATCCGTCAAGCCGGTTAATACGGAACTGCTGAGAGAGGCCATCACCGATTCAGGGGTGTCGCTGGCCCCGGCTGCATCAACATACAGATCTGCATAAACAGTCTTGTCCGGGCTGACAAAAGTCGTCAGCGCACTGCTGCCCGAGCCGGGGGCTTGCACACTCCAGCCGCTTGGATAATGAACCTGCACGCCGCTTTCCTGGTTGACATACGTCAGCGGTTCAACCGTCGGAGTACCTGTGGCTGCGTTGGCTGGCACGCCAGTGGGAGTGGCAACCCCTGAAACCTGGCAGGCGAGCAGCAGGAAGGCTGCCACCATCAAGACGGAGATGAGTTCCTTGGTGTGCTTCATTTCTGCCTCCTGGAATGCCGGCGGGTGGTGACCAGTATTGGCACGGCGATCACCAACACTGCCAGGATGCAGCCGACCAGTACGAACTCTACGATTGTTATCACGTTTTGGCTGATGCCCAGGCGTTCAGTCAAGGGCAGCGGCGTCGCCGCGGGAAGCTGGGCCTGCTGGGTGGGCGCCTGCGCCAAGGTTGGAGCCGGTGTGGATTCCTGGGTATCCCTTGTCGAAACCGGGCTAGCCGGAGCCACCGGGGCCGCGCCTACGGGCACAAATGTCGGCACCTGGGTCGCCGTGGGAGCCGGGGTCGGGTTCAAGCCTCCGGCGATGGGTGCTGCGCCGATCGAAGCCCGCCAGGCATTCTCCAGGCCATCAGTGTCAAAGCCAAAAACTGACTGTAAGGCCTCGTCCGCCGTTGCTCCATCTCGCAAAGCAATCAACAGGGACGTCATCTTTTCCCGTCCATAAGTCTGGAGCAGGAAATTGACCACGCTGTAAGACTCGCCATACGAAAGGTTGGCACGATCGGAATCCGCCGAGAAAGCTCCCGCCAGGGAACGCAAGCTCAACAACTGGTTGGCAGTCCTGGCCTGGTCGAATTGCGTCGTTTCAGCTGGCTGCGGTCCACCCTCACCATACACAGCCAGGCCCTCATTCAACCAATTCGGGATGGAACCCAGGCATGAGAAAGCAAACCGGTCGACCAGCACATGGGTCAGTTCATGGGCTTCAGTACTCTGGCCCCACTCCAATTGATCGGTCGAAACGCCGATGATAACAATGGCATTCTCCGGAAAGGCTTTGCCTCCAGCCCAGGCTGGTTCGTACAGAATGGCATCCTGCATGTCGGTGGTATTGGCATAAATATAGATATCCACCGGCTTTTCCAGGCTCAGGCCCACATCCTTTGAGAGCCGCACCAGCGCCGTCGCAGCAGCATCGTGCAGGGCCTGCCCAAAAGACTGCCCGCCGTCATAATAATGGAGGTTGATATTTCCGCCGGTGATATCCTGCCAGCTGTGAATGCTATCCAGCCAGGTGGAGGTCTGCCTGGGGCTGGTAAACTTTCCCCCGTTCGCGTCCTGCACCAGCCACTGCCACCACACCAAGGCGCCTGGTGGGAGTGAACCAGACTGCTTCATCTGCCAGGTCCAATCCACTTTTACATCCGCCGCCTGGGTGAAGGTCGGGAAGGCCTTGGCGACCACTGTTCCACAGGTCAACCGGTCCACGCCATATTCAAGCACCACCGAGGTGATATTTGCCCCCGATTGGAACTCGGCCTGGAAAGTGATGCTTTCCGGGAACGTAAGGGAGATGGTATCGCTGACCACCTGGATGCCCGCCTGGGCATGGACTGGCAGGGACAGAGTAAATAGAAGGAAACATAGCAATCCAGGAATGTATAGCCGGAATTTCGTCATGGAGCTCCTTTCTGCCAAACACGCAGGCAAATAGTATACCTTTTTTCTTGACTCCCGTCTCGAATCCTGATAGACTTCCACGCCGGTCATTCCAGACCTGTGTCCTGCGTCCCATCGGGAAGGAAGGTACAGACCGGTAGTCCGGCGCGTTAACCTTGTAGGTACGGGGTGCCTTTGGTATAATTGCCCCGCTTAAGCCGGGAAAGGACGTGCCGACGTAGCTCAACCGGCAGAGCAACCGCCTTGTAAGTGGTAGGTTATGGGTTCAATTCCCATCGTCGGCTTCGATCATTGACAATCGCTTTCCGGTTTATTTGTTCGTCGGTTGGCCCCATCAACAGGATGGGACCAAGCGACCAGCAGATGAAACGGCTGGAAAGTAAATGGGCAGTTACCCAAGTGGCCAAAGGGGACTGACTGTAAATCAGTTGGCAAAAGCCTTCGGAGGTTCGAATCCTTCACTGCCCACCTCCGCCCTCATAGCTCAGTCGGTAGAGCACATTCTTGGTAAGAATGGGGTCATGGGTTCAAATCCCATTGAGGGCTTCGCGACCAAGGAATATTGTCAAGGAAGGAGCAAGGATTATGGCGAAGCAGAAGTATCAGCGGAACAAACCGCACATGAACGTAGGGACCATGGGACATATAGACCATGGCAAGACGACATTGACAGCGGCGATCACGAAATACAGCCAATTTCTGGGGAAAGCGCAGTATCGAGCGTATGACACGATCGACAATGCGCCGGAGGAAAAGGCACGCGGCATCAC
>CAIKOL010000176.1 GCA_903829085.1 uncultured Anaerolineales bacterium
GCGGGCTTTGCCCGCCCAACACCCCCATATCTTTACGTCCATCCCGGCAGCTCCCAAAGAGCCATCCAATTATTGCTGCCCTGTCAATAAAGAATTCAAGGAGGTCATATGTCTGGTAAATTTCTCATTGGTTTCGACATTGGGGGCGGAGGAGGCCGCTGTTTACTGGTAAATACTGATACCGGTGAAACTCACAGTGTCTTTCACGCCTGGACACTACCACCTGACCCGCAAGCCGGGGGTTTTGCCTTCAAGCTCGATACAGACATCATCTGGCATGTCCTGGGCGAGGTGACACAGGAAGCACTCACGAAAGTTGGGGCTTCCCCGCAGGATGTAGCCGGGGTGGCTGCCACCAGTATGCGTCATAGCATGGTGGCAATTGATAAGAAAGGGAAGGTGCTGCTGGCCACACCCAACCGCGACTCGCGGGCGGTTACCCAGGGCATGGACCTGGCTGTGGAACGAGGCGAGGAAATCTATCGGCTCACCGGTCACGCCTCCAGTCCCATCTTTATGGCGGCGCGTTTGTTGTGGTTGAGGGATACCCATCCTGACCGGTTCAAGGAAGTTCACGCCTCTTTGAGCATCAGCGATTGGGTTGGGTACATGCTGACTGGTGAACTGGCTTCCGAACCTGCCCAGGCTGCTGAAAGCCTGCTTTTCGATTTGGAAAACCGTAAATGGGCCAGCACATTGATCAAATCCTTGGGCCTGCCGGAGAAGATTTTTCCAGCCTTAAAAAAAGCCGGGAGCAAACTAGGCAAACTTACCAGGGAAGCCGCCGCCAATTTGGGACTCCTTCCCGGTACCCCGGTCGCAGTTGGCGGGCCTGATACGCAGTGCGGCCTTTTAGGTGCGGGTGTTGTCTCAGATGGGCAGATTGGTGTAGTGGCTGGAACAACGACACCGGTTCAGATGGCAGTCGACCAGCTCATTATCGATCCCGAGATGCGCATCTGGACCGGGTTGCACATCATCCCCGGGTTGTATGTCCTTGAAAGCAATGCCGGGCAGATGGGTTCAACCTTGGAATGGACAGCCAGCCTGATGCATGCCGATACTTTCAACCCGGTGGCCAGGTTTGTGGCTGAGGCGGCTGGCTCCGTACCGGGGGCTCATGGCATGGTTTCAACCATTGGGGCGGCGGTTTTCAATGCATCCGCGCTTGAGCCTCCCATTGATTCCCTGACCTTTTCGTCAATCATCGCCCGCATGGGGGAAGAAGGCCGCGCGGATGTGGCTCAGGCAGTCCTGGAAGGCATGGCTTACGCTGTGCGTGCAAATGTGGAGCAGCTATTGCACATTTCGGGCAGGAAGCTGTCAGACTTGTGGCTGACAGGAGGGATCAGCCGCAGTGCGGGCTGGTCAGCGATTATTAGCAATGTCGCCAACTGCAATGTCCATGTCAGTGCCTCAGCCGAGGCGACTGCCCTTGGAGCGGCGATCTGCGCCGGTGTGGGAGCTGGTCTCTTCCCGGACCTGGCAGCAGGCGCAAAGCAACTGGCACATATCGCCCGGGAAGACCACCCTGGCGCTGACGCATCAACTTACCAGGCCCTTTATGCTGACTGGCAATCCTTGCGCCTGGAGCGTCGTCCGGCGGATATTATAGCCTCAGGAAATATTGCTGCCGCCATGATGGCAGGTTTTTCTGCAACTGAATCCGGGGGGGCTGGGTTTGCCTCCTTCCGACCCAATATCTATATCAGTGCCGAAGTGGATGAGACGGCTCTCCGTAATTTGAGAGAGATCGGCGAAGTGACCTACAAACCCTACCGCACCGAAGGCATTCTGCTCACCGGCGACGACCTGGTACAAACCTTGAAGAATTACCAGGTTTTCGTCACAGAAGTTGACATCGTGGATGCCGAAGCTCTCCTCAAATTGCCCGACTTGCGCATGGTTGTAGTCTGCCGTGGAAACCCGGTCAACATTGATATCGAAGCCTGTACGGCAGCCTGTGTACCGGTCACCAACACACCCGCGCGCAACGCGGATGCGGTGGCTGACCTGGCGCTGGGCTTCATGCTGATGCTGGCCCGCAGACTCCAACCGGCCCTGGCCTTCCTGCACCAGCCTGGAGGAGAAGCCGGCGATCTTGGACGCATGGGCCAGGCGCATGAAGAATTCCTGGGCATCGAGCTGTGGCATAAAACCATCGGTGTGGTTGGCGGAGGCGCCATCGGCAGAAAAGTGATCCAACGTGTTCTGCCTTTTGGGACGCGCATCCTGCTCTTTGACCCATTCTTGAGCGCCGACCAGGCGCTAGTGATGGGTGCGGAAAAAGTCTCGTTCGAACGCCTCCTGGCAGAGAGCGATTTTGTGAGCCTGCATGCACCGGTCACCGAAGGAACACGCGGCATGATGGATGCCAGGGCTTTTAACATCCTGAAACCCGGCGTGTTGCTGATCAATACAGCCCGGGCGGCATTGGTGGACCAGGAGGCTTTACTGGCAGCCCTCAGCTCAGGCCGGCTCGCTGGATTCGCGACGGATGTCTTCCCGGTTGAACCACCCGGCGCGGATGATCCGCTGCTGGCATTTCCAAATGTCATTGCAACGCCTCACGTAGGAGGCAATACACTTGAAGTTGCTGCACATCAGGGCGAGATCATTCTTAATGAATTAAAAATCCTGCTGGCTGGCAAACGGCCCAGGTATATCCTGAACCCGGACACGCTTGACAAATTCACCTGGACTGGCAAACGCCAGATGGACATGTCCGCCCTGGAATCACGCGCCCAGACGCCCGGCCCGGGTGCGACCGACCTGGATGTCGCAGTGCAAATGCAAAAAACCGTTGAACCGACTATCGAAGAGAAAGGCAACCTGCCTGCCTCTGCGCCGCAAGCTGCTGTCTTATGTGGAAAGGTGGAAAAAATGGAACCCAATGCTGCCCGTGGAATAATGACCGAAATCTTGAAGGACTTCACCGCCCGCATCGCGACCGACAAGGAAATGGCTGATTTCGCCAAAGGCAAGAATGTGGTCTTCTTGTTCACGATCAAGGATATCGACCAGGCGTTCTTTATCAGCTTTGTGGATGGGAAGGTTGAATCCGGCCTGGGAGCCCCAAGCCGCGAGCCGGATGTGAAACTCAAAATGGTGGCTGACATCCTGGATGGAATGTTCACCGGGCGGGTGAATGCCACCAAAGCTGCCACCAGCGGGAAATTATCGTTCAGCGGCGATACCGGCAAGGCCATGTCGTTCATCCGCATCCAGGGCAGTATGGGCAGGTTATACAGCGCAGCCCGCCAGAAGATTGGCGACCCCGGCGACCTGACCAAGCTGGGAGCGGCACCCGCTCCTGCACCCACTGCCGTGGCTTCTGCCCCGGCGCCTGTTGTGGTGCCGGTTGCAGCGGCGGCACCGGTTGCCGCCAACAGCGTAGGACGCGAGAAGATGGTCGCCATCTTGAAGGAATTTACTGCAACCATCACCCCGGATAAGGAGATGGTCAGTTTTGCAAAGGGCAAGAACGTGGTCTTTCTGTTCACGGTCAAAGACATGGACCAGTCCTTCTTCCTGAGTTTTGTGGATGGCAAGGTGGGCGCCGGGTTGGAAAACCCGCCCCGTGAGCCGGATGTCAAGCTCAAGATGGTTGCCGACATCCTGGACGGGATGTTCACAGGCCGCATCAACGCTACCAAGGCCGCCACCAGTGGCAAGCTGTCCTTCAGCGGGGATACGGGCAAGGCCATGGCCTTCATGCGCATCCAGAACAATATGTCGCGCCTCTACAGTGAAGCCCGTGCCAAGGTTGGCGACCCCGGCGACCTGACCAAGCTGGGAGTGGCGACCGCCCCGGCGCCCGCGCCGGTGGCAGCCGCGCCTGTCGCCGCCCAGCCGGCAGGCGGCACCTATGTGTCAGCCGCTCCGGCCTACACCAAAACCGGCGACGTGCGTGACCAGATCTTGATGATCACCAACGAACTCTTCGCCAAGGGGCTCATCACCGCTACCGGCGGCAATATCAGCGCCCGTTGCGATGACAACCCCAATGAGATCTGGATCACGCCCAGCGCCATATTCAAAGGTGACCTGCGCCCCGACATGATGGTGCGCATCAACCTGGATGGCAAGATCATCGGAGATACCGAGTACACTGCCTCCAGTGAGCGGCGTGTCCATTGCTCCATTTACAAAATGCGGCCTGAGATCACGGCCGTGATCCACACGCATGCCCCGCAGGCCACCCTGATGGGCATGACCGGCACGCACTACCTGCCCATCAACACCGAAGCGGCTTTCATCGGGGATGTCCCGGTGGTGCCGTTCATCATGCCCGGTACCAACGAACTGGGCGATATGGTGGCCGAAGCCATCGGGATGACGGGTATCGCCGCGCTGATGCAAAACCACGGGCTGGTGGTGGCGGGCAGCAGCCTGCGGCGGGCGGCAGATATGACCGATGCTGTGGAACAGACCGCTACCAAGATACTGACCTGCAAGATGCTGGGCATCACCCCGGCGGTGATCCCGGATGATATCGTCAAAAGCCTGATCGAAATTGGAGCCATGATGGCGTAAAAAAAGCCGGCCTGATCCAATAAAATTAAACCGCCCAATCCGGGCGGTTTAATTTTCTGGAGCGGGCGATGGGACTCGAACCCACGATATCATGCTTGGGAAGCATGCGTTCTACCACTGAACTACGCCCGCTTGCGAACGAAAATTATACCAGAATTTTTATGCTTCCCGGTATAGGAGCTGGTTGACCAGTTCAAACAAGGCTTCCCCGGCACTGCCCTGAGGGTCGGCCTGGCGCAGGGATTGCAACGCCAGATCGGTCATCTGGTCGGCAACCTGCTGGGTGTAGAGACGGGCGCCTTCGGAAGCCAGTTGCCCTGCCAGGGCGGGGACCTCATCGGGGCGCACCGGACCCTGCGCCCAGCGGCTGGCAAACGGGCCGGCTTTTCCGATCCCGAATAGAATGGGCAGGGATTTCTTGCCGGAGACCAGGTCCGACTCGGCAGATTTACCCGTCAGGGCGGAGTTGCCCCACAGGCCGAGAAAATCATCCTGCACCTGGAAGGCCAGGCCGAGGTAGTGGCCAAAGTCGCGATAGGCTTCCCGGGTGTCCTCGTCCGCCGCGGCCAGGAGCGCGCCCATGCTGCAGCAGGCGCTCAGCAAGGCTGCCGTCTTGGCGCTGACCATGGGCCAGTAATCTTCAATGGACAGGTCGAGGCGCTGCTCA
>CAIKOL010000177.1 GCA_903829085.1 uncultured Anaerolineales bacterium
CAGCCTTGGCCACGGTTATCGATACTGCCGAACTCAATGGCATCCACGCTTTCGCTGCCATTCAATCTTTGTTCGGTCGCCCTTCCCTCCCGCTCCCTATTCGGGTGTGAGTTGATACATGACCCTGCCCCTGAAAAGCACGAATTTTTTTCTTAGGTGAGAAGATTGTTCCTCTTTGTTTTGCCCAACTTTCTCTGGCTGGCTGGGCAACTGCCTTCCCCGTTTTTCTTCTCTAGGGGGGTTTGTTCCTGGAATCGTGGTTACCAGGGCGCTCCAGATACCATGAAACCTGTCTGAAACCATAAATTACCTCTTATCCTTATCCCTTCATGAGGGATCGTCCATCCAAAGGATCCACCATGGAGTGTCCGCGTAACCTGGGCAGGGTCAATGGGCTGCTCTGGAAACGCCGTGACCATCGTACACTTCCGGATTAACACAGTTTGGCAGATGTTCCCCTTTAAGCCCGGCGAGGAGATTCTCTGCCGCCATGCGGGACATCTCCCGGCGCGTTTGCCAGCTGGCGCTGGCAATGTGCGGGGCAATGATGCAGTTTTCCAGGGTGAGCAGCGGGCTGTCCGTTGGCAGCGGTTCCGGCACGGTTACATCCAGGGCGGCGGCAAAGATGCGTTTTGAAGCCAGCGCCTCGTACAGTGCGGCCTGATCCACCACCGGGCCGCGCGAGGTATTGACCAGCACTGCAGTCGGTTTCATTTTTGCAAAAGCATCGGCATTCATCAGGCCGCGGGTTTCAGCGGTCAAGGGTGTGTGCAGGCTGACAAAATCCGCCTCACGCAGGAGAGTATCCAGCTCCACTTGAACTGCATTCAACCCCGGCTCGGAAGCAGCCGGGGAAGGGTCTGTAAATATGATCCGCATCCCGAACCCGCTGGCACGCCTGGCCACGGCCCGCCCGATGCGCCCGAATCCCACCAGCCCCAGCGTGGCGCCGGCGAAATCTGCGCCGAGTAAATAGTCCAGGCTCCAGGTTTTCCAGCCGCCGGAGCGCACCTGGCGTTCCCCTGCCACCACCTGCCGGGCGGCAGCCATCATCAAGGCAAAGGTGAAGTCAGCGGTGGCCTCGGTCAGGACGCCGGGCGTATTCCCCACCGGGATGCCGCGCCTGCTGGCGGCGGGCACATCCACATTATCCACGCCCACCGCACAGTTGCTGATGACCTTCAACCCTGTTCCGGCTGCCTGCATCACTTCTGCGTCGATCCGGTCGGTGAGCAGGCACAGCAGGCCTGCCACCCCGCGTACGCGTTCGAGCAGCTTCTCATGCGAGGGCGGGATCTCGTCCGGCCAGACGTCGGCCTGGCAAGACTCCATAACCATTGTCAAAGCGGGTTCGAGGATGCGGCGGGTGAGAAATACTTTTGGCTTGTTCATACGGCTCCGAGGGGACTCAGGATGAAGTGAACACAGGTTCAAAGGGTATCCATTTAATGCTATCATACGAGCATGATTTCTGCTGAGTCTTTCTGGTGTTCCAGCCTGCATGCGGCGCAGCAGGGCGAAGCTATCACCCGTATCCTGGTGGCTGCGATCACAGCCGTGGAACCCGGCGCGGCGCTGCGGCGATTTGTGCGACGGGAGGGGGACAGGCTCACTATCGCCGGAAGGGAATACGATCTTCGATCATTTCGCCGCGTGGTTCTGCTGGGACTGGGGAAAGCCTCGCCTGCCATGAGCGCGGCGCTGGCAGAACTGCTAAGGGAACGGCTAACAACCGGGCTGGTCATCACCAAACACGCTCCAACCAGC
>CAIKOL010000178.1 GCA_903829085.1 uncultured Anaerolineales bacterium
GATTCCCAGAGAACCAGATTATTCTGTTGGTCTAATCCAGATGGGAAAGTGTATAATTTGAATATGATTGCCGAGAATGGTAACGACGTGGTTAATATCATCAAGTCAAAACGCCGGATGATTAAACGTTATGGCGTCAAATCGCTGGCCTTGTTTGGCTCGGCGGCGCGCAACCGCCTGCGGAAAAATAGCGATGTGGATGTACTGGTGCAATTCGACCAACCGACCTGGGCCAATTACATCGGGTTGAAATTCTATTTACAGGAACTGCTTGGACGCGAAGTGGACCTGGTGACACCGAAAGGGCTGAAACCCGCAGTGCGCCCCTCGGTCGAAAAGGATTTGCTATATGTCGTCTCGTAGCCCAAAGTTATACGTGGATGACATTTTACAAGCCTGCCAGGATATCCTCGAGTTCAAACGCGAGATGCGTAATGCAGACGAGCTGGAAAAGGACAGGCGTACTTTTTTGGCGCTTATCCGCAGCCTGGAAGTGATTGGGGAAGCAGCCCGGCAAATGCCACGCAGTTTTAGAGAGAAGCACCCAGAGATTCCGTGGCGGGAAATTGCCAGCCTGCGGAACGTAATTGCCCACGAATACTTCGGGCTGGATAATACAATCCTTTGGGATGTGCTCCAAACGCAGATCCCTGCCCTGACAGAACAATTCAAAGATTTGAAAATAGACTGATAAAACTTCCGAGTGCTTGGCTCGGAAGTTTTTGATTCGTTCAGTAGAATAGAGAACTCTCTGCTCAACACTGAGTGGATATAGAAGGCCCACGCCCAGCGCGAGTTGTTCCCTGATGATCAACTTTCTTATTATTTGCTGCTTTTCAAGAAAGTCCGCGTCTCGGCGATCTTTTCAATTTCCACTTTCCCTGTTTGCTCCCAATAAGCCAGCAGCTCGGTGATCGTCAGCACCGCGTGCAGGTGGAAGCCGGCTGCCTCCAGCGCCTCTTTCGCCCCGGACTGGCGGTCGACCAGCACCACCACATCGTGCACCTTCAAGCCGGCCGCGGTCAGTTTCTCGATGGCTTCGAACTTGCTCCCGCCGGTAGTAGCCAGGTCATCAATGACCACCACCGTTTCCCCGGCATGGTATTCGCCTTCGATCTCGGCTTTCGTCCCGTATTCCTTGACCTCCTTGCGCGGGTAGATCAGCGGGTAATTGCCCTGCAGGCTGATGGCGGTGGCGATGGGGATGGCGGCGTAGGGCAGCCCGGCGAGGCGTTTGAATTCCAGTTCCTTCAGGATCGGCAGGTAGGCAGCCGCCACCTGTCCCAGCAGTTTGGGATAGGTGATGACCTGGCGCAGATCAATATAGATGGGGGATTTCAGCCCGGATTTAAGAGTGAATTCGCCAAACTTGATGCAGCCGGCCTCGAGCAATCCGTCCGCAAGCAGGGCAATGGGTTCGGTCATGAGCATCTCTCCTCGAGCAGGGTATCAATAGCCCTTTTCAAAATTGACCGCGTGCAGCGGCTTAAGGCCATCTGCGTAGCGGCGGTAGTTTTCAATGAACAGCCGCGCCAAATCAGCGGGGAAGCTGGGCGCCGAAGTATGGAACGTGAGCAGCAGGTTGGGCGTATGCCAGAAGGCGTGCCCGGGTGGGAGCGGTTCCTGCTCCACCACATCCAGCACGGCCGCGGCCAGTTTCCCGGTCTGCAGGGCCGCCACCAGGGCGGATTCGTCCACGGCCGAGCCGCGCCCGACATTGACAAAGACGGCCTGGGCGGGCAGCTTCCCCAGCAGGGAGGCCTCCACGATATGGCGGGTCGCCTGCGTATTGGGCAGCACGCTGACCAGGTAATCCAGCCCACCGGCAAATTCCAGCAGGCGGGAGCCATGGTACCAGGCATCCACCTGCGGACAGGATTCAGTTGAGCGGGTATAACCGCGCACACCCATCCCGAAGTGTTTGGCGGTGGCTGCCAGGGCTGAGCCGATGGAGCCAACCCCCAGCAGACCAATGGTCTTGCCGCGCAGGGTTCCGGTGATGGTGGCATCCCAGCGCCGCTCCTGCTGGGCATGGAAGCGTTCGAAC
>CAIKOL010000179.1 GCA_903829085.1 uncultured Anaerolineales bacterium
GCCGAACCTCGCCGGTTTGAAATGCATTCCAACCAGGACAATGCCACCGACCAGGGTGGCCAGCGCCAGGTGAACCAACAGGATCAGCAGCCCATTTGGCCAGAGGGTGACCCCGTCGACCTGCCTGCCAATGCCCAAGCCGATGCCCGCGGCGCTGATGGGCAGGAAAAACCCGTAAGCGAGCATCACACTCGCCAGGATCGGTTTTTGTTCGGAGCGGACGAAGGAAATCGCCAGTAAAGCCGCCCCGAGCGCCACCACCAACAGATCCGGCCACCACAACTGGGCATGGATCCTGGCATAAGACAATGGCAAATTGTCCCACAAGCGGCCAGCCATGCCCGCCAGCGCCCCGGTCCCGAAGACCAACGCGCCGGCCACCAGCAGCCCAAAAAACGTCAGAAAGAAAAAGCGCCAGGAGCCGGTCACCGCCGCCAACGTAAACCCCACCCAGGGAGTCAGGAGAGGGGCGAGCAAAATCCCCACCAGCAGCAGGGCGGGCGCATTCAGCAGGTAGGCCGCCCCCAGGAGGGTTCCGCACAGAAAAGCGTACAGGAAGAATTCGAATGAAGGGAAGGCGCGCTGGGCCAGGTTATCCAGCAGGACCGCCCGTTCATCCGCGCCTGGCGGCACCAGCAGGCGGTTTGCCCGCCTACGGCGGGCGCGGTTCAGAGGGGTGTGATCGCCAACTGGAGTAAAGCCCTCCGGCAGGATCAATTCTTCAGGAACGGATCCTTCCGAGGGGGCTGGTTCTTCCGGGTTTGGGTTCATTTCTGGCAGCATCATTTTTTACCAATCGCTCCGCTCTTGCCGGGACCAAAACTCTCACAATGGATAGCTCTATTATACAACAACGAAGGACGCCAAGTTGACCCGGCGTCCTTTGTCTTTTAGTTCCTGGCTTTCACAAAGTAAGAAAGCCAGGCTGTCCTTATCCCCTGCACTCCCGCCCCAACTTTGTGAAAAGCGTGGGGTGAGGGGTGTGAATGCGACGTGGCCGCACGCACACCCGCCTCTCTCCATTATGGAAGGGAACTTTTTTTACTTGTTAATTCAGGCTCAAACCCAGCCGCGCAACTGCATGGCCTTGGCCACACGGTCGATGGCAACCATGTAGGCTGCATCGCGCATGTAGACCTTCTGCTTGATGGACATATCCAGCACCGCGTGGAAGGCAACGGTCATCTTCTGATCGAGTTTCTGCAGGACTTCTTCCTTCGGCCAGTAGTAGTTGGCATCGTTCTGAACCGATTCGAAGTATGAGCAGGTCACGCCACCGGCGTTGCACAGGAAGTCGGGGATATCGAAGATGTTGTTCTTCTTGAGGTATTCATCCGCTTCGGGCGTGCAAGGGCCATTGGCGCCTTCCGCCACGATCTTGACGTTCTTGGAGATCTTCTTGACGGTATCGCCATTGACATGGCCTTCGATGGCGGCCGGGATCAGTACGTTGCAATCCTTCTCGATCCACTTTTCGCCGTCTTCGATGACGTAACCAGCAGCCTGGGCCTTTTTCTTGTCGATCGTGCCATACTGATCGACGATGGTGAGCAGGAAGCGTGGATCCACGCCGTCCTTGTGGCTGTAGGTATAGGAGGTCTTGTCGTTGCGATCCCAGCAGGAGACGCAGGCGACCTTGCCGCCCAGGATCTCGATGAAAGCGATGCTGGCATACTGCGAAACGTTGCCAAAGCCTTCGATGGCAGCCACAGATTTCTTGGGGTCAATGCCCAGGTGCTTCATGGCTTCACGCACGGTGTAGATGACGCCGTAGCCGGTGGCTTCGGTGCGGCCTTCAGAGCCACCGCCGCCCAACGGCTTGCCGGTGAAAACGCCGGGGGTGAAAACGCCGACCAGCTTGGAATATTCGTCCATCATCCAGGCCATCATCTGGGGGGTGGTGCCCACATCCGGCGCCGGGACATCCTGGCGCGGGCCGATATTCTTCCACATTTTCTGTACCCAACCGCGGCACAGGCGTTCCTTCTCACCAACGGAGAGCGTGGACGGGTCAACAATGATGCCGCCCTTGCCGCCACCCAGCGGGATGTCGGCTACAGCGCATTTCCAGGTCATCCAGGTAGCCAGAGCGCGCACGGTATCCAGCGTCTCGGCGGGGTGGAAGCGGATGCCGCCCTTGTTGGGGCCGCGGGCATCGTTGTGCTGAACACGATAGCCCTGGAAGATGCGCAGGGTGCCATCATCCATGCGTACCGGGATGCGGAAGGTGTATTCGCGCATCGGCCAGCGCAGCACCTCGGCCACCTGTGGGTCGAGTTTGAGCAGCTTGGCGACGCCGTCAAACTGTTTCTGCGCCATTTCGAAAGCATTAATCTGTCCTGACATTTTTATCTCCTTAAAAGATTGAAGTGCGGTGAAAATATAAGCGGGCACCCCGGACGGGAGGCCCGCTCCACGCTACGCTATGGCAAGCAATTTCAGCATAAGCATTTTCACCAAGTTGGTTCTTTCCCCTTAAAGGTACTCGATTATCAAGCCAACGTCAATATGACGAATTCCATGACCGCGCGTGATGATTTACGTGATAATTGACATCAACCAACCCCCCTAGGCCTCATCGGTGCCTTCATCGCCTGAATCGAGTTCAAGGCGCACCTTCTGCGGATCGAGACGCACCCACAGCATGAGCACATGCCCATCGTCGGTGGCCACCGAGCGGGCAGCCACGATGGGAGCTTTCTCTTCCATTCCCAGGTCATTGCGATAGTGCAGGTGGATGGGTTCATTGAGACGCCAGCGGCGGTAACAGCGTTCCACCAACGCCGGACCATTAAACGTGCGCAAGCGCGTGAGCAGGGTCAGGGGCAGGAGCGGGCCTTCGCCCAGGCTCAGCGCCCAGCCGTCCTGAGCGGGTTCGAATACGGGGGGGGGACCTTCGATGATGGTGATCTGATCGTCCATAGGATGCCTATCGTGCCGGAATAATACCATAATGCATGGCATACGGAAAGAACCCTAATCCGTTTATAATTTGAGATATGAAGAATAAGGATCTTGTTCATATTGTATTTTGCAGGTTAAAAGAGTCGTGCTGTACTTTGAATTCTCTTAATACGCCACAGAGAGTGCAATACCCTGTAACCGAAGATTTTAACCACCAGGTTGATGAATTCATTCAGGAATACCGTCCGGCTCTGGAGGCTTTAGCTAAGGAGTAAAGCATGGGACATAAACTCACCCCCAAGATCATCCTCGAAGGCACGCGCCTGACCTTCAAGACCGAGATCGCCTTTGCGCTCAACGAGCACGAACGCATCGTGGGGCCGCGCAAGTACCGCTACCATTCGCCGCTCATATCGGCGGAGTGGTGCGCCTTCACCAACTTCCCCTGGGGGCGCGGGCTGATCAACTTCGAGCCGCACGAGGAAAGTCTGGCAATGGAGACGTATGCCACCTGGGCGCGGATGTTCGAACTGCAGCGTTATTATTCCTGGATCGTGGACCGCTTCCACATCTCCACGCGCGCCTGCCAGTTGCAAACGTATGGGAAGGATTACGATTTCCGCTGGCTGGAAGAGCGGCTGCTACCGCTCAACTTCCGGCTGGTGTTCCTGAAGCGCACACCCGAGTCCTTCGCGGCGGCGCGCCAGGAACGGCTCAAGGTGTCCGGTAAACCGGACCAGTATGACGACCTGTCGATTTTTGTGCGCGAACAGGAATTAATGAAGCGGCTGGTGGGGGAGTCCCTGCTGCCGCGCCTGGAACTGGATATCTCCGACAACGACATCCCGCACGCCGTGGAAACCATCGCCAATTGGCTGGAATCCAGCGGCGGGTTGTGGATGGATTAATTCTCCAATTCCTCCCAACGCAGATAAGCTTGCGCCAATTCCTCATCCAACTCCTTCAACCGGTTGGCGGAGCGGGTGATCTCGGCGTTCTCCTGCTGGTAAAAAGCCGGGTCGGCCATGCGCGTGGTGAGCAGGTGCTGTTCGGCTTCCAGAGCTTCAATGCGGCGGGGCAGTTCTTCCAGTTCGCGCTGCTGCGCCTCAAGCTGGCGCTGCTCCTTATAAGTCAGCTTGCGGGAGGCCTGCGGCAGCACGGCATTTTTTGGCAGGCCGGGGGCTGATCGAGGCGGCTTCGCTGGCCCGGGGGTTTCAGCAGTTACCAATTGACGCTGCCAGTCGTCATACCCGCCCACGGTCTCGGTCACCCCACCCGACCCATCCAGCGCCAGGGTGGTGGTGACCAGGTTGTTCAGGAAGGCCCGGTCATGGCTGACCAGCAGCAGGGTGCCGGTGTACTCCAGCAGCAGGTCTTCCAGGATCTCCAGCGTTTCGATATCCAGGTCATTGGTGGGTTCATCCAGCACCAGCAGGTTGGTGGGATGAGCCAACAGGCGCGCCAGCAGCAGGCGGTTGCGCTCTCCGCCGGAGAGGGCACTGATGGGGGCATGCACGCGCTCACGCGTGAACAGGAAATCCTCCAGATAGCCGATCAGGTTGCGCGGCCGGCCATTGATGGTGATGGTATCGCGGCCCTCGCCCACATTATCCAGCACGGATTTGGTCTCGTCCAACTGGCTGCGGAGCTGGTCGAAATAGGCCATTTCCACGTTGACCCCGTGGTGCAGCTCGCCCGCTTGCGGCAGCAGTTCCCCCATCAACAGGCGCAGCAGGGTGGTCTTGCCCGAGCCGTTGGGGCCGATGATGCCCACCCGGTCGCCGCGCTGGATGGTGGTCGAAAAATCACTCACCACCGGCCTGTCGCCAAAGGCAAAGCTGACGTTTTCGGCTTCGATCACCAGCC